>JAAWSH010000040.1 GCA_022801475.1 Acutalibacter sp.
GGACGCAGTACATCTCGCACTGGGTCTCCTGGGGGCACACCCGGCCGCAGACGGCGGGCAGGGCGGAGGTGTTGGAAATCACCTGGTACGCTGCCTCAAAGCCTCCTTCCGCCATTTGCGCGATAAACTCCGGAATGACTATGTTCACCGGGCAGCCCGCCACGCAAGGCCGGTTTTTGCAGTTCAGGCAGCGCTTGGCTTCATCCACGGCCTGTTCCTCGGTATAGCCCAGGGCCACCTCCTCAAAATTCTTGTTGCGGACATGGGGCTCCTGAACGGGCATCTCGTTTTTCTTCAGCGACATATTAGGCATTTTCCGCCGCCCCCTTTCTAAACAGATTGCAGGTCTCCTCATGGGCATGGCGCTCAAAGTCTCTGTACATGGCGCCCCGGGCCATGGCCTCGTCAAAGTCCACTTCATGGCCGTCAAAGTCCGGGCCGTCCACACAGGCAAACTTGGTCACCCGCTTGCCGTCCTGGATCAAGCTTAGCCGGCAGCCGCCGCACATGCCCGTGCCGTCTATCATGATGGGGTTCATGCTGACCGTGGTGGGGATGTGGAACTCTTTGGTCAGCTGGCAGACGAACTTCATCATAATCAGCGGGCCAATGGCAATCACCCGGTCATAGGTCTCGCCGCTTTCAATCAGGCCCCGCAGGGCGTCTGTGACCAGGCCCTTCTCCCCCCAAGAGCCGTCGTCGCTCATTTTGCGGAATTTAGCGCTGGCGGCCGCGAATTCGTCCTCCAGGATCACCAAATCCTTATTGCGGAACCCCACAATAGAATGGACTTCACAGCCCAGCTGATGCAGCTTTTTAGCCACTGGATACGCGATGGCGCAGCCCACGCCGCCGCCCACCACGGCCACCTTTTTCAGCCCCTGGGTATGGGTGGGCACCCCCAGGGGGCCCACAAAGTCCTGGATAAACTCCCCCTCTTGCTTATGGTTCAGCTTCTGGGTGGTGGCCCCCACAATCTGGAAAATAATGGTAATGGTCCCAGCCTGCGGGTCAAAATCCGCCACGGTTAGGGGAATGCGCTCCCCCTGTTCGTCCACCCGCAGAATGATGAACTGCCCGGGCTGGGCCTTTTTCGCCACAGCGGGGGCTTCCACCTTCATCAAGGTCACGGTGGGGTTCAGCTCCCGTTTTTCTACAATTCTGTACAACGTTATCACAACCTTTGTGTGTAAATTTCCCCAAAAAATGCTTGGCTTCTTAGCGTATGCCAGGCGTGTTTACTATAGGCACACGTTGATTTTTATTATACCACTTTTGGCGCGAAAACGCAACGGTGGATGTTTGGGAGAAGTGGCCGAAGAGAAGGGTGAAACGGTCAGGTCTCCATGAGCGAACCGTAAAAGTTTCGTCCACCTTTTCTGTATCCCTCTCCGGAGCCCTACCGGTCGTCCCCGCAAAAAGCGCCGCCAGCTTTTTGGCAGCGCTTTTTTTACTCGATTTTATTTTACAGGCTGTAGATTCCCTGCTGGTCCGCGTCGTCGAAAATCAGCCCCAGGTACCGGGCGGCCTCCCGCAGCACGGGCTTATAGCTGCCGTACACCCCGCCCACATGGTGGATGTAGGGTCCAAACATCAGCTTTTCTTCCCAGCGCTTCCAGTTGTCCGCCTCCAGCCACACATAGGTGCCCGTGGTCTCGGGGCCGTCCACGGCCCGGCCCTCTCCGCCAAAGAGATAGTACTGGCCCTCGGCCTCGTCAAAGCGGCACACCGTAATGCCGCCATTGCGCATCTTAAAGCGCTCCTGGCCTTCCACCAGGCCCGCCGGGCAGGCGGCGTCCTTCAGGGAGTAGGGGAAGGGCCCGCAGTGCCACAGCAGCTCGGCGTTGTCGTTTTCCGGGTGGCGGATGGTCAGGTCCGCCAGGAACACGGCTTCCTCGCCCAGGGCGGCGGCTTGCAGCATGGCCATGGTCACCGCGCCGTTTACGTCTGTCTCGCAGGAGAGGGGCAGGCCCGCGTCGGCCATCTCGCCCAGCACGGCGCACACCGGCGCGCCCATCAGCTGGGCGGCGCTCCAGCACTCCATGGCCCCGGCAGAGCAGCGGTTCTCCTCCATCAGCTGCTGCACCGCTAGCTTTACGGCAGCAATGCGCTCCACCTTTTCCGGCGCGGTGCGGCCCGTATCAAAGCGCCCGGCAAAGTCCGCGAAATATTCCTGATGTCTCTTTTCACGGATGATTTGGTCCGCCAGGCTCCCCACTGCCACGGGCGAAATGGGCACCACCGTGGCCCCCAGCTTGGCGGCCAGGGCACCCTCGTTGTCCATCACGCTCATAAAGGGCTGGGGCCGGGCCCCAAACTTGGCAATGCGCATGCCCTTCACAGCCTTTATCACCGCCACGGTGCGGATGAAGTTCTCGAAGCCCTGGCGGAAATCTTCGCTTTCGGTCTCGCAGTTCCAAATGTAGCTGTAGGTCACCCCAAAGCGCCGCAGCACCTTGGTGCAGGCAAACATACCGCACTGGGTGTCCCGGCCCCGGCCCTGGTCGGTGTTGGGGCGCTCGTCCCGGGGCCCCCACATCAGGGTGGGCACCTTCAGGGCAGCGGCCACCCCGGCGGTGCACTGCTCCTCGCCGAAATCGCAGTGGGGAGTGAACAGGGCGTCAATCCGGGCGTCCCGGAACTTCTCCACCACGGCGGAAATTTTATCGGTCTGAAAAAGAATGCCGTTTTCGCACAAGTCGTCAATATCCACAATCTTTACCACGTCGGACTTTATGCCCCGGATGACGGCCATAAACTTGTCCTTTTGGCGCTTGGCCTCTTCCATGCTGAGGAAGCCCCGCTTGGTGGGGGCTACGCCCAGGATGATGCTGGGTTTTTTCATAGGTGGTTGCTCCTTCATTTATATAATTTGGGCTGGGCAAGACCGCCAGGCGCTGCCCCGCGCCCCGCCAGGGGGATAGGTCTCCCTGGACTCCCTTCTCACTGGCGTCCCAGGAACACCCGCCAGGCTTTTAAACACACCATTCACTGGTGGCGGGGACTCCGCCCCATGGTCTTGCCCTTAGAGCTGTAGGCCCGCCGCGTAGAAGGCGGCGCGCCGGTCGATTTCGGTATAGTCGATCTCCCCGGTTTGCAGCAGCTTTTGGGCAGTGTCCCAGTCCGGCACCCCGGCCCGGCCCCCCATTCTTGTGCACTTAATGCACGCGGCCGCTGTGGCCACCCGGGCGCACTCCACCGGGGCCAGCCCCCGCACCGCGGCCGCCAGGTACGCCCCGTGGAACACGTCCCCGGCCCCGGTGGTATCCATCACCGGCACCTGGTACGCCGGCACCTGGAAAAACCCGGTCTCCTGGCTATAGCCCACGGCTCCCTTGGGCCCCAGGGTAAAAACAGCCGCCTCTGGACCCTTGGCACAGATCTCCTTGCAGTTGGCCTGGTAGTTTTTATCGTGGAACAGCACGTCATAGAAGAACTCGGACCCAATGAACACGTCAATCTGGCCGATCTGCTCCATGAGCTCCGAAGAGTAAGAGTCCGCGTCCACCATGACCTTGGCCCCCGCCGCTTTCGCCTGGCGCACCCCGGCCATAGCCACCTCGGTTACGTGGGAGATAAAGAACCACCGGCAGTCTGCCAAAACAGCCTGGTCCAGCTCCGCGGGCTCCAAAGGGGCGGCGCTGCCGTGGCGGTAGACAATACTGCGGCCCTGGGTCTCCCGGTCGCTGATGACAATGGACAGGGAGGTGGTCTCCCCCTCCCGGGTGTACAGGCCGGCGGTGTCTACCCCATGGCGCTGGAAGTCCTTCTCCACAAAACGCCCGTAGTCGTCGCTGCCCACAGACCCCAGAATGGCGCACCGGGCCCCCAGCCGGGCCGCCGCCGTCAGGCCAGAGGCCACCTTGCCGCCTCCCTGCCAGCTTAGAGCGTTTACCCCTGTGCCGCCGTTGGGCTTTGGGAACACGTCCACGTTGACCAGCAGGTCCACGCAGGGCATATCATAGCCCGCAATATCGTATTTTTTCAAAGTCGAAGCCCCTCCTACAGCGTGACCCCGTCCGGGTTCAGCAGGCGCATTTTGCCCCGGACAAAGTCAATGGCCCCCTGGGCGGCGTCCATCATCAGCCCGGGGAAGCCGCCCTTCTGGGCTTTCTCCACACTGGCGGCAATGCTGGCCCCGCAGGCCCGGAAGTATTCGGTGGCAATGTTAAACTTGCTCATGCCCAGGCGCACGCTCTCTTGCAGCTGCTCGTGGGGAATATCCGAGCAGCCGTGCAGCACCAGGGGCACGGGCAGGGCCTTGCGCAGGGCCGCAATGCGGGCAAAGTCCAGGTTGGGCTTTTGCACATACTCGCCATGGGCATTGCCCACAGCCACTGCCAGGGACCCGCAGCCAGTGCGCTGCACAAACTCCACGGCCTGGTCCACGTTGGTGTAGTGGTCGGCGTTGACAATGTCGTCCAGCCGTGCGCCGGAGCCCACGTGGCCCAGCTCGGCCTCCACGTCGATGCCGAACACAGCGGCGGTGCGCACCACGGCGGCGGTAACCGCCACGTTCTCCTCATACGGCAGAGCGGAGCCGTCCACCATCACAGAGGGGAACCCGGCCTTAATGCCCCCCACGGCAATCTCGTAGCTGGCGGAGTGGTCCAGGTGCACGGCAATGGGCACAGGGGACTCTTCCGCGAAGGCCCGGGCAATAGACGCCACATGCCGCAGCTCTATGTAGTCGGAAAAGCCGGGATACAGCTGAATAATCACCGGCATGTTCTCTTGGCCGGCCGCCTGGGCCACCCATTTAACCGTCTCATAATTGAACACGTTCACAGCCGCCACACCGTAATGGTTCTCTGTGGCATGGGCCAGCAGGTCCTTCACCTTTACCAATGGCATTTTGCGAATCCTCCTATGATTTCAAACAAAATAATAGAATAATTTTTCACCGGGTTCCCGGCTATTTAGGAGATTGTACCACACCTTTTTAAGAAGTGCAAGCGGGTTTGGGGTTATTTTTCCAAATTTTACGCCGACTTATTGTATAAGAGGTTTCTCTTTTCCCTGGCCAGCGGCCATTTTCCCCGCCCCCGGCGCCGCCCAATGGGTCCATCTTTTAGGCCGGCCATGTCTTTTCCCTTGATTTTGAGGAAAAAGTACTATATTCCGCAGTCCCTTTTTAGGAGGTCCTGATCATGTCAACCGGCTCCATCAACGCCTACACCAAAAATTTAAAACTCCAAATGCAGTGGGAGCTAAAGCAGCGCCAGGGGGACTTTTCCAGCCGCGAGACCCCCAGCCTGGACGGCTCCAGCCAGGAAGAGGACGAGGAGCAGAGCAAGCAGCGCCTGCGGGGCATTCAGCAAAAGGTTTTTGCTGGCCAAAAGCTTACCACCCAAGAGCGCCTCTATCTGCAAACCCAGGACCCCGATTCCTACGCCCAGCTGGAAGCCAACGAGCGGGAGCAGCGCATCTACCAGCAGCGGCTAAAAATGTGCCGTACCAAAGAGGAGGTCCAGCGGCTGAAGATGTGCTATGTGGGCTCTTCCCTTAGCCAAATACGGGCCATTGAGCGGGACGCCAGCCTAAGCAAGGAAGAAAAAATGAAGCGCATGGTGGGCCAACTGGAGCGCTGCGACCTGCTGAACAAGAGCACCAACGACTATTACCGCCGGGGCGAATACAACCAGCTGCCCAACCAGGCGGAGCAGGCCAAGGCCCGCAAGGAAGAGGCCCAGGCCAGGCGTTTGCCCCGCCGGAGCAAAAAGAAGTATAAGGTAAAGCGAAAAACCACCACTGTGGCCAGAGACCGGAACGGGAAAAAGAAAGTGGCGCGGGAGAAAAAGGAGCGGATCCGGCGGGAGGAAAAGAAGCCCATGTTTAAACCCGAGTCCCCCGAGCTGCGGAAATACCGCCGGGCCCGGGCCAAGGCCGCCTATGCCGCCGCTACGGCCACCGAGCCCGCCGCCCTTTTGCGCTGTCCCTGTATGGACCTAAAAATATAGTTTCTCGGCCCCGGCTGGAAACCAAATGAATCCAAGGGGGAATTTATATGAAAAAGATATATAGCAGCGCCCAGCAGCTCATTGGCCGCACCCCGCTGCTGGAGCTGTGCCGCCTGGAAGAAAAGCTGGGGCTTTGCGCCCGGCTTATTGCAAAATTAGAGTACCTTAACCCCGCCGGAAGCGTGAAAGACCGGGTAGCCAAGGCCATGCTGGACGACGCGGAGGCCCGGGGCCTGCTAAAGCCTGGGGCGGTCATTATAGAGCCCACCTCGGGCAATACGGGCATTGGCCTGTGCAGCGTGGGGGCTGCCCGGGGCTACCGGGTGGTCATTGTCATGCCCGAAACCATGAGCCTGGAGCGCCGCCAGCTGATGGCCGCCTACGGCGCGGAGCTGGTGCTGACCCCAGGAGAAAAGGGCATGGCCGGAGCCATTGAAAAGGCCCAGGCCCTGGCCGCCGCCACCCCCGGGGCCTTTATCCCCGGGCAGTTTGTAAACCCCGCCAACCCCGCCGCCCACCTGGCCTCTACCGGACCGGAAATATGGGAGGATACCAGCGGCGGCGTGGACGTGTTCGTGGCCGGGGTGGGCACAGGGGGCACGATCACCGGCGTGGGGAAGTTTCTAAAAAGCAAAAATCCCGGGGTCCAGATTGTGGCCGTGGAGCCCGCCGCCTCTCCCCTGCTAAGCGGCGGCGCGGCCGGCCCCCACGGGCTCCAGGGCATTGGCGCAAACTTTGTGCCAGAGGTGCTGGACCGGGCGGTTATAGACCAGATCATCCCCGTAGCGGAGGAGGACGCCTTTGCTATGGGCCGGCTGCTGGGCAAGACCGAGGGCCTGCTGGCAGGCATCTCCGCCGGGGCGGCCCTTTGGGCTGGGGTACAGCTGGCCAAGGACCCGGCCTATGCTGGAAAGACCCTTGTCGTCCTGCTGCCAGACGGCGGGGACCGGTATCTTTCCACCGCCCTGTTTGCATAAGCTCCCGCGAAAAGGAGCCAGTTTGGCCTCTTTATAATACAACACCGCACAAGCCCCAGGCTTTGTGCGGTGTTATCTTTATGGAAGCGGGAACCAGCGGCAAAAAATAGTCTTTACAGCCCCAATGGACGAAAATGAAATCACCCGGGCCCTTCCCTGTTTACTCTCTGTCCGTATGGAATTCTCCGGCCCCCTGCCCCAAATTTTCCACATACTCTTTGGGGCCCACGCCATATTGCCGGATAAAGGCGCGCTTAAACGAATATTCATTATCATAGCCAATTTCCGCCACAATCTCTTTGGGACGGTACCCCTGCATCCGCAGCAGTTCCTGTGCCCGGCGCATTCTTTTTTCTGTCACATAATTATAGAAGTTAACGCCAGCCGTGTTCTTAAATATTCTGGATATACTGGCATTGGACAGTCCAAATATCTCTCCCAGCGCACCCAGGCTTAAATTCGGGTCATACACGTTGGCATTTACATAGTCTACCAGCGCGTCGCTGAGATTGTGCCCGGCCTCTTGCTTTTTGACGGCCCGCATTTGACAAATGTGTTCCGCCGCTGTCTCCACGCTTTGGAAAATCTCCTCCAATGACATCCCATACTGGGGCTCTTCCATCTCAAAAAAGGCCTGCATGGGCAGCTTTTCCTCAATGACAAACCGCCGTATTGCCTCATGCAGCAGGGTACCCACCCGCTCTATTAAAGCGCCGCTTAAATTCAGCATCGCGTTTTCCGCATAAAGCTGCCCCAGCAGCGCCCGGGTTACCTCTTGGTTTCCCTCCCGCATGGCCCGCACCAGCTGGTTTTCCCAATCCAAGGGATAATAATACCGGACCGGCATTTTCGCCATAACCACGCCTGCCTGGGCGCCCCCCTCCCCCGCCAGGTCTCTTTGGCCTCCTGGTATGCGGCGCTTATGCTCATCAGCCCCTTACGCGGCCGGGCAATTACCACCGCGCTCTCTCTTTTCTCACACAGCGGCGTTTTTTCCCGCAGGCGCCCGCCCCATTCCAAAAGCTGCTCCTCCTGGGGTTTTTCCAAAAATTCCACAATAGCCGCCACGTCCTCTTCTATGCTCTCCACCAGTTCGCAGTGGCTTTGCCCGCCCGGAACCCTTTGCAGGGCCCCCCGCAGCTCTTCCAGCATCTGGCTGTCTCCGCCCAGCCCAGGAAAAAGCAGCACGGTATACCAGTAGCCGCCGTACAAATTCAGGCTGCTTTGCGCGTCGCTAAAAAAGTTTCCCTTTAGCAGCTGGCTATTGGTCTGTTCCCGCAGCAGCCGCTGGTAAGAGGAAAGGGTATGCTCCAGGTTCTCGTTTTCGTTATACAGCCTGTCTACCGCGGCTTGAATGGTGTACATGCCCCCAGCGGCCTCTCCCTCCGACGCTTTGGCGTTTACCTTGCTGATCAGGCGGTTCAGGGGAAAGTACTGAAAACTGGCCAGCACATAAGCCAACACCACCCCGGCCGCCACCAGACCCAGGATGGCCAGGGGGTACCACACTGAATCGAACAGCGGCGGGTCCTGGTCCTGGTGAAAGACGGTGTATTTCATCAGCATATTTTTACTGGCGGCCTCCCACACTTGGATTTTTTCTCCCAGCTCTGTGCCGCCATACTCCAAATAGGGCGTGCCTGTCCCCGCTTCTTCCACGCCGGCCACACGCACTCCCGCCACATATTCTCCGCACACGGCAGAGAGCAACCTGGTAACCGCGTTTTTATCAATGCAAATTACCGCCACGGCCCTGGGCTGGCGCAGAATGTCCAGGCTGCACATATAGAGAAGATACCGCTCCCCCGCGTAGGCAATATAGCTGGTTCCGTTTTCCTTCTCCAGCCTGTCCCAAATGGCCCCGGCCGCCTCTTCTGGTAAAGCCGGGTTGTTTTTCATATAGTACGCATAGCCGGAAAAGCTCCTCCAGCCCGCGGCGGTAACCGCTGTGTCCTTCTTTGGGTAAAGAATGGATACATCGCGGATGCCCTGGTTTGTGGCGCACAGGGCGTTCAGCAGGTCGGAATACTCCGCCTTTCGCAGCAGGCCAAAATCTTCGGCAAAGGCGCCGTTGTCCGCCATATATTTCTGCACCCAGGTGGAACTTTGCAAATACCGCCCCGCGTCAATGGCGGCGTTCCAGGCGTTATCTAATGTCTCGGCAATCTTTTGGCTCTGGTCCTCCCGCTGCCGGGCGGCCGCGCGGCGAAACTCCGTCTGGGTGGCCTGGGCCACGGCGATCACTCCCGCGGCGATAAACACAAGAAATACCGCGATATACACAAAAAAATATCGTTTAAAGTCCTTTGAGCGCCAAAATGAAAAGCCCACACTGCCCCCTCCTTGGTTCTGGTGAACATGATTGTTTCGAGACCAGCTTCTAAAGCCTTCCCCATACCAGAGCGCTTTAGGCCCCAGTTTTGCCCGGCATTTTTCCGCAAGCCCGCGCCAGAATCTGTTTTGCCGCCAGAGAGCACCGCCCGCCCCTTTTCCACCAGAGGGCTCTGTGTTTTTTGACCCAGAAGGTTCCCTGGGCGGCCGCTACCATCCGCTGTGCTATTTTTAGAATTTAATTAAATCCGATTGGAGAAGGCCCGTGCTTTTGGGAAGCAAGAAGAGAAAGCGTTCAGCAGGCGGAACTTCCGCTTCGCGCTTCAGGGCTTCTCCCTGGGTTCGAAAGCTTATTTTTGAACCCATTATATCACATCTCATAGCATTATGCTAGAGTCCGCCTAAAAAAGCAGACCAGCCGCACCCGCTGTCCGGCACGGCTGGCTTGCTCTATTTCTGAAGGCAATACCGCACAATTCACGGCTAA
>JAAWSH010000041.1 GCA_022801475.1 Acutalibacter sp.
TAGCCGCCGTATACGGACATCAGCGAAATGCCCAGCACCACAAAGGTGACCATGGTAACACCCGTGGTGCGGGAGAGGTTGAAAAGCCATGGGTTGTGTATGCTAAAAATGCCGAAAAAGATGCCAAAAAGGGAGGCGAACAGGGCCATCTTCAGTAAAAAGACCACGGTTCGTTTTAGTTTCTTTATCATTCCATGCAACGTAACATCATTCCTTTATATATAAACCACCCTTACGGTGGAATATTCTAAAAAGTATCCAAAGGCAGACACATCGCGCAGTCAAGGGGCGGCCTTTTGCTGGGAACCCACATATTACACAGCATGATGGCTTTCAGCAAAGTTAGAGCGCTGGTCTCGCCCGACACCTTTGCTTAGTGATGGGGCCTTTATTTACCGACTTCCCAAATATACTTTGGACATTATAGCACATACTGCCCATAAATGCAAAACACTGTTTATTAACATTTCTTTAACATGGCTTTTTCCTGTCTATTTTGCGGGGAAAAGCCATGACTATACTAGACCAAGGGGCAAAACGGCGGCCTTTATCCGTTTTGCCCCTCCAGCCAGTCCGCCACTCTGCTGGCGGCGTGGCCGGCCTCTTTGATGCCAAACTCCTTACAAAAAGCGCGGGTCCTCTCTAACTGGGCCTCCTGATCAAACGTCAGAATGGCTTGCTCCAGCCCATGGTTGTCCTCTGCCCGGGCAAAGGGCAGCTTGTCCAGATCAAAGTAGAAATTCCGGTCGCTTTTATAGTCCTCCAAATCATTCACGTACAAAAAGCAAGGCTTGCCTGTATTCATATAGTCAAACATCACAGAGGAATAGTCTGTCACCAGCCCGTCACAAGCCATATAGAGCTCTTGAATGTCTGGGTAGTCCGAGGCGTTCACTACCAAAGCTGGGTCCAGGCGCATCTCCCGGGCCTTTTCTGCAATGTTGGGGTGCAGCTTCGCCACCACCAGCCACTGCCCCCCAAAGCGCTGTCCCAGAGCCGCTGTGCACCGGGCGTAGTCCATATCATAAGCGGAAAGGCCCTTATCCTTGCGGAAGGTGGGGGCATATAGCACCAGGCGCTTGTCTCCTTTAATCCCCAGAACTTTGCGCACCCGGGCAGCAGCCTCTTCTCTTGGGCCAAAAAGCTGGTCGTTGCGGGGAAAGCCGCACTCCAGTACCTGGCCTCCATACCAAAAGGCCTTATGGTAGATCTCCGTGAGGAAACTGCTATTAGAGATAAACAGATCACACATAGCGGAGTCCCTTTTCGCTGCTTGCAGGTAGTCCTCTGGCAAAGCTCCGGCAGCATCCCCCTCAATACGCTTCAAGGGGAATCCATGCCAGGTTTGTACATAACGGGTAGCTCCCCGCTTCTGTGTATAGGCCCATTTGCGGCAGTTGTCCACCCAAACCCCAGCGGTACAAAGGTGATAGATGGCCTTCGGGCTGTCCAGCAGGAGAGGCTCTACCCCCTGGGGAAGGCTGACGGCGTCCCCGGGGGAGCCCACCACCCAATAAACTTTCCAGTCCCGGCGGAGCAGCTCTTCAGCAATGGCCCGGGGGCTATCGGAAAAACCCCGGCCGTAGAAGCTTTGGCATACAGCCTTGCAGGGGTCTTTGGGCAGGAAGGAAAGGGTTTCCCAAAGCGTGTTACGAAGAATTTTCTGAAATAGGTTCATAGTGGATTCTCCCTATAGATGTTAGGATCGGTTTGGGCAGATAGAGGAGCCCAGCTCCAGCAGAAATCTGGCCACCCCGTTTTCTTCATTACTGCCAATTATTCCGGTAGCCGCAGCCTTTACCGGGTCCATGGCGTTGGCCACCGCATAGGCTTCGTCCGCTGCGGCAAACAGCGGCAGGTCGTTCATGGCGTCCCCAAAAGCCACCAGCCGCCCACAGCCCAAGTCTTCCTTTAGCCGCAGCGCCGCCTGGGCCTTAGTAGCCAGTTTTGGGGTCAGCTCCAGCCAGTATTCCTCCCGGTACAGCTCCTGCTGAAAGGTCCCGTTGGCCCAGCTCAACCCGCCTAACTGGTCCCAAAGGGGAGCCAGCGCGGCCTCATCCTCAATAAACGTAAAATAATAGGTCTGTCCTGCCAACAGTTCTTCCGGGGAATGTACCGGCCGCAGACGTTGATCAGTACGGCGGCTATCCAGGTAGTGCCTCATCCCCGGATGGACTGCCTCGCTGGTTAAATATAGCACCCGCTCTTTCCCCTCTACCACAGCGTATACCAAGGGCCAAAGTCCCAGCTTTCTGCTAGCGGAGAGAATGTACCCCCGCTGGTCTGGGGTGAAAAAGGTCTCGAATACCCGCCGGCCACTGCTGCCCTCCACCATAAACGCGCCGTTGTGGACAATCCATGGGATTCGGGGCGCCAGCCCTTTTGCCACCACCCGGGCCGAATGATAGGACCGGGCTGTGGCAAAGGTAAACAGCATCCCCTGGTCCACCAGCCGGTTTAAGACCTCCACTGTAAAAGGCGGCAGCCGATCCCTTTGATCTAGCAGGGTACCGTCCAGATCGCTGATAAAGAGAGTCTTTTCCATCATATTAGGTACCCCCCGTTCACCCCCAGCACCTGGCCGGTAATGAAAGGATTCTCGGCCAAAAATACCGCTGCCTGGGCCACCTCCTCCGGCCTGCCTAGCCGCAGCAGGGGGGTATCCTGGCACAGAGCCGCCTTTTCTTCTGGAGAGAGGTGGCTGTTCATAGGCGTGTCAATAGCCCCTGGGGCAATACAGTTTACCCGAATGCCCGAAGGGCCCTCCTCCTGGGCCAAAGCCTGGGTCAAGCCAATAAGCGCTGCCTTAGAGGCGGAATAGGCCGCCTCACAAGAGGCCCCCGACTGCCCCCACATAGAGCTGACATTTATAATACTGCCCCGTTTTACCTGGACCATGGGCCCCAAAGCCCTGCGGCAGCAGAGGAATGCGCTGGTACAATTGGTGTCCATCACCCGCCGCCAGTCCGAAAGGCTCATGTCTGTTAGCAGCCCCACCCAAGAGACGCCCGCATTATTCACCAATACCTCCACGGGTCCCAAAGAGCCCTCCACTCGCGCAAACAGCTCCGCTACCTGGTCCTCATGGGTCAGGTCCGCCCCAAAGACCTGGGCCCGCCCACCGTCCTCTATAATTTGTTTTGCGGTTGATACAGCCTCTGCCTGGCGACTGTTATAGTGGACAGCCACCGAATATCCCTTTTTGGCAAAAGCCAAAGCCAACGCCTGGCCAATGCCCCCGGACGCCCCTGTGACCAGCACAGTACTCATCGTTCCCAGTCTCCCTTCTCATAAAAAATCGCGGCTAGCGCGGCCAACGGCGCGGTCTCGGCGCGTAAAATCCGGGGCCCAAGACTGAGTACCTTTGCCCCCAGGGACCGGGCCAGCGCAGCCTCTTCTGGGGCAAATCCCCCCTCTGGCCCCACAAAGAGAAAGAGCTTTTGCCCCGCAGTTTGCAGCGCCGCCTTAAAGCTGCCCGTCCCCTCTTCATAGAGGAGCAGCACCTCTCCCTGGGCCACGGCAGCTTCCAGAGCGGCCTTTAGAGGGGCCGGAGGCCGGATTTCCGGCACAATTCCCCGGCCGCTCTGCATGGCTGCTTCCAGGGCGATCTTTTGCAGGCGGGCAGTCTTTTTTCCCACCGCTTCCGGGCTCCATCTGGCCACGCAGCGACCGCTCTCAATGGGCCAAACCGCAGCGGCGCCCAGCTCCACAGACTTCTGTACCACGGTTTCCAGCTTGTCCCCCTTAGGCAGGCATTGGCAGACTGTAACCCAGGCGGCAGGTTCCCCCCGGCTGGGCGTGGGTGGGGCAACATCCAGCAAAAGACTCCCAGGGGCAGTTTCCAGGACCACGGCGGGATAGTCCTGCCCCTGGCCATTGCACAGCGTAACCGCCTCGCCTGGGCGCAAGCGTAAAACTTTGGCCGCATGACGTCCGGCTTCGCCCTCCAGCAAGAAAGGGGAGGCCGGTGGGCCGGAGATAAAGAATCTGGGCATAGGGAACTCCTTGTCTTAATTTTTTTGACAGCCTGTAGGACCACAGGGGACTGCTTACCAGCTTGGTGAAAGTATTGTGCTTGTCTGCCGCTTTCTCCAGACCCACACCGGCCTTCTGGTCCCACCCTGTCTCATGTTTTGTGTGACCATCGGATAAGACCACAGTGGCTGGACCGTATATCGGGTGTTCCACTGGTTCTATGGTCAAGCCGGAATATTTCCCTTAGCCTTTTACAAAACACAATATTTTTCCATATACCCCTCCATGGCTTTCACCAGGGCGGGGTCCGCGCCGTTCTCCTTTAGATACTCGTGAATGTCCACCACTGTCACAATGGGATGCACCTTCAGGCCGAACTCCTCCTCCACCTCCATAATGGCGGTCTTACCCGGGGTTTGGCCCACCTCGCAGCGGTTTACGCTGATGAACACATCCGAAACCCTTACGTCCCCGCAAGCATTTAAAATGGACATGGACTCCCGCACCGCAGTGCCTGCTGTAATCACGTCCTCAATGATTAAAAGGCGGTCACCGTCTTTGGGCTGATACCCCACCGTGACGCCGCCCTCTCCGTGGTCTTTGGCCTCTTTTCGGTTAAAGAAGCAGGGCTTGTCCAACTGGTGGTCCCGCCACAGGGCTGTAGCGCAGGCTGTGGCCAAAGGGATTCCCTTATAGGCCGGGCCGAACAGCGCGTCAAAGCTGCCGCCTGTGGCCTCCATTACCAAAGCGGCATAGTAGCTTCCCAAGCGGGAGATCTGGGCCCCGGTGCGGTACAGGCCGGTGTTGACAAAGTACTGGGTATTCCTGCCGCTTTTTGTAACGAACTCTCCAAAGCGCAGTACATTGGCGGAAAGCATAAACTCAATAAATTCTTTTTTCTTTTGGGTAAGCATCCGTAGGTTCTCCTTTTCACAATTATGATAATTTCATGATATTGGTGACAATGCCCTGGGGCGTAATGTCCAGAATGCCGTAGGTGGCCTCCCAGCCGTTGAGCCGCCCGGGGTTCATAATGTACAGGCCGTCTTCATAGTCCTCCCTGGGCAAATGGGTGTGGCCAAAAAGCAGCACCTGGGCCTTGTGTTCCCGGGCCGCCGCAATGATATGGTAGTCTCCAGACTTTACCCCGTACAGGTGGCCATGGGTGTAGAAGATTTTCACGCCCTGGGCCTCGAACTCTCCGGTTACCGGCAGGGTGGAGCCCCAATCGCAGTTGCCCCGCACCGGCAGAAAGGTCTTTTCTGGAAAGTTTCGCCGGGCCCATTCCATCTCTTCTTCTCCGTCTCCCAGGTGGATAACAGCCTCGGCCTTGGGCTGGGCAAGAATGGCCCGGCGCAGGCTTTCGCTGTCCCCATGGGTATCGGACATCACTAAAATACGCATTTCTACTCCTCCCAAGTTTTCGTCAGGCGACTATTCCGCCTGTTCTGTGTTCCGCCGGATGAATCAAACCCGCCGCAGGCGCATAGTATGGAAAGGGCCAGCAGCCTCTTTAATAGCTGGAACATTTGCCAAAATCCCTTTTTCAGCAGCAGACAGCGCCAAAATTTCTATCTGCCAATTATCTCTATTCTACCCAAATACCAGAAAAAACAGATGGAAGCCGCAAGAGGGACAAGTGACGCTTTTAAGGCGGGCGATCAAACTGGCTCTTCACCATATGTTCTCCCATTTCCATGAGAAAAGGAGGTTTTCCCAATGGACAATAATGGCTCCAACAACCGGCTGGAAGCCCTGTTAAAAATAACCGCCCAGCGCATGGGGTCCACTCCCGAAGCGCTGAAAGAGGCAGCCCAAAACGGCCAGCTGGCCAAACTGCTGGGCAATGTAAGCGCCACAGAGAGCGAAGCCATGCAAAAGGTACTCTCAGACCCCCAGGCGGCCCAAAAGCTTCTATCCAGCCCCCAGGCCCAAAAGCTGCTACAGATGCTGCAAGGGGGAAAGTAAGTCTGGTATAGTTAACACAGTTCAAAAGAGGCATTTTACCTCTTTTGAACCAGGCAGCGTAGCTGCCTAGCTTTAAAATGGGTATCTACCGATTTTAAAGTGGGTTTACTATATAATCAGGAAAGGGGGCGGTCCGCCTGGACGACCTGAATCAACAAATCACACAATTTCTGTCCGATCCCAATAGTATGCGCCAGCTGCAAAGCGTCATGAGTTCTCTAGGCCTTTCCCAAGACGCAGCCCAGGCTGCCCCTGCCGCCCAAAGCGCTCCGGCCAGCGGAGGCGGCGGGCCGGACCTCTCTGCTTTAGCAGGGATGCTGGGCTCTTTGGCCGGCGGGGGCAGCACGTCCCAGGATCACCCCAGCCAGAGCTCCGCAAGCGCTCTGGGGTCGCCAGACACCCTGGCCCTGGTGACCAGGCTAGCCCCCCTGCTAAGCCAGGTTAACCGGGAAGACGATTCCACCCGGCTGCTACAGGCCCTGCGGCCCCTGCTTAGCGGAGCCCGGCAGCAGAAGATCGACGAAGCGGTAAAAATTTTACAGCTCATGCGTCTGCTCCCTCTGCTGGGCAGCGCGGGGCTGGGAAAGTAAAAGGAGGTCCCTGCCATGCCCGAGATGGATCTGCGCCGTATGCAAGAGGAAGCCGCCCGCCGCGCCCGGGAGATGCAGTCTCGGGCACGGCAGCAGGGCCGAAACCGCTCCCCACAGTCAATGTCAACTACGCCTCACCAGGAGCAGCCCCAGCCGGAACCTCCTCCGCCACCCCCTGTAGAGCCCCCCCAGCCGGCCGTCCCAGCCGCTACTCCAGCCACTCCCAGCCTACTGGACGAACTTTTCCAGGACCGGGAGCGCACCCTGCTTTTGGCGCTTCTCCTCCTGCTGGGGGGCGACGGGGGAAACAATGAGCTTATGTTCGCTCTTCTTTTCCTGCTGATGTAATAGTGCCCCCACCCACCACCACGTCTCCCTGGTACAGCACCACGGCCTGGCCCCTGGTAATGGCCCGCTGGGACTCATCAAACACCACTTGCAGGGTGTCGGGAGCGGTCTGCACTACAGTGGCAGGCTGGGCGCCGTGCCGGTAGCGGATTTTCGCCTGGACCCGCATGGGCTCTTGAATGTCCTCCACGGAGATAAAGTTCAGGTCCCGGGCGGTTAGGCGGTCTGAAAAAAGCTCTCTGTGTTCCCCCAGCACCACCTGGTTGGCTGCGGGGTCCACCTTGCATACATACATAGGCTGGGGAAAAGACAGCCCCAGGCCCTTCCGCTGGCCTACGGTATAGTGGATAATTCCCTTGTGCCGTCCATAGACCTGCCCCGCCGTGCCAGTAAAGTCTCCAGCGGGAAAAGTCCTGCCTGCATGCCGCTGGATAAATCCGGCGTAGTCTCCGTCTGGCACAAAGCAGATGTCCTGGCTCTCCTGGCGGTGAGCGTTGACAAAGCCCGCCTGGCGGGCCAGTTCCCGTACCTGGGCTTTGGACAAGCCCCCTAGGGGCAAAAGCAGCATCGAAAGCTGCTTTTGGGTCAGGTTATAGAGCACATAGCTCTGGTCTTTGTCTGGGTCCAGGCCTGTTTTCAGCAGCCAACGCCCAGTTTCTGGGCAGCGCTCTACCCGGGCATAGTGGCCAGTGGCAACATACCGGCACCCAATCTCCTCCGCCCGATGAAAGAGCTTTCCCAGCTTCACGTAACGGTTGCAGTCAATGCAGGGATTGGGGGTTTCTCCCCGGGCGTAGGCCTCTACAAAGCGGTCCATCACCTGGCGGCGGAATTCCTCTGAGAAGTTGAACACATAAAAGGGCATCTCCAGCCGTGCACATACCGCTCGGGCATCGTTAACGCTGTCTATAGAGCAGCAGGCCTTCTCCCCTGGGTCCGCCAGTGCGTCCTCATTAGAAAAAAGCTTCAAGGTTACGCCCATCAAGTCATAGCCCTCCCGGGCCAGCAGCAGGGCGGCTACGCTGGAATCTACCCCACCGCTCATAGCCACTAGGGCCTTTGGCTTCCCCCTGGTCATAGCTTTGCCAAGTCCAGGCCCTGGCTGTGCTGTGCGAAGAACCGCCGTAGCCGGCCCCGGATCATCTCCACCCCATCCGGGGCGTCGCTCTCAATATTGATGGGCAAAATGGGGTCGTGGACCGACAGCCGCACCAAGAACCAGCCCTCGCCCTGGCCCTTGGAAAAGGACACCCGGATCCCCTCGAAGTTGTCTGGAGCAACCTGCCAGCCCTTTTCTTTGGCATAGGCCTCCAGGTCCCCGATGAGCCGGTTACCCCGGGCCCGGAAGTCCGTCTCTAAAATGGGCACCCGCACCTCCAAAGCCTCCACAGGTTCTTTTAAGGGAGCCAGCAGGTCCTCCAGGTCCCGGCCCTCTTGGCGCAGGGCCGCCATCTTGATAATAATTTTTGTCACCAGGTAGGCCCCATCGTCTAAAAAGTAGTTTTCCCGCAGGGCCGCATGGCCGCTGGTCTCAATGGCCAGAGGGCAGTCCACCCCCTGGGCGTTCATACGCAGGGCCTCGTTAATAACGTTTTTGTACCCCCGCTGAAACCGCCGGTGCTTTCCCCTCAGGGCGGTCTCGATATACTCGTGGAGTCCGTCCGAAGTAATGGAGTCTGTGACCACCATGCCCCCAGGGGCGTTTTCCAGGGCAATGGCCGAGGCCAAAGCCACCAGCCGATTGCGATTGATTTCCCGGCCCTGGCGGTCCACCACTGCGGCCCGGTCCACATCCGTGTCAAAGATCACCCCCAGGTCCGCGCCAGAGGAGAGCACGGCCTGAGAGGCGGCGTCCATGGCTTTGGCGTCCTCCGGGTTGGGAATATGGTTGGGGAAGTGGCCGTCCGGCTCCAGAAACTGGCTGCCAGACACGTCCGCGCCCAGGGGAGCCAGCACCTGACTGGCGTAGAAGCCACCAGCTCCGTTGCCCGCATCCACCGCAATTTTAAAGCCAGTCAAGGGATGCTCATAGTCCGCCGCTCTAATGCCGGACATAATCAGCTGCCGCAGGTGGGCGGCGTACTGGGCCATATGGTCGGACTTGTTCCAACTGCCCCCAGGGGCGGGCCGGGGGGCGGCGCCCGTAATGGCGGCCTCTAGAATTTCTGTAATGTCTCCACTGTCCAGGCCCCCGTCCTGGGTAAAAAACTTTAGCCCATTGCGGTGAAAGGGATGGTGGCTGGCTGTCACCTGGATGGCGCAGTGGCACGGCAGGTCTAGGACCGCCATGAACATGGAGGGGGTAGAAGCCAGGCCGCAGTCAAAGCATGTACAGCCGTAGCGGGTTAGGGCTTCTTGAAGAGCGGCGACTATGCGCGGCCCAGAAAGCCGGGAATCCCGGCCCACAGCCACCCGCAGGCCGCTGGCTGGCTGGCCCAGCCTTTTTTCGCACCAGCACAAAAAGGCTGCGGCAATGTCTCCCACAGCCTGGTCTGTCAGCTGCACGGGCCCATCTTTTTCTGTTTCTATGGCGGCTCCACGCACATCGGTGCCGCTTTTCAGTTTTAGATAATCCACCGGAAAGACTCCCTTGCGTTGATTTGTTTTGATTATACCAAAAACCTGAAGAGGACGCAAGATCAATCGGTGGAAGCGCAAAAAAAAGCAGGCTTGCCCATAGGGGTCACAAGTCTGCTTTTTTGTCACAAATTTAGCCTTCTGCCAATATTTGAGCTACAATCTCCTCTGTCCGCATCCCCCGGGAGCCTTTCACCAGCACACTGTCCCCAGGCTTCAGCGTCCCTTTCAGCAGA
>JAAWSH010000042.1 GCA_022801475.1 Acutalibacter sp.
GCCGTCCCAAAAAGCCAGTACTTGATCCGCGTATTGGATAATTTGCAGATTGCGTTTCAGGGGCGCAAAACGTCCGTAGCGCTGGTATTCAGGCAGGAACTCTGTAAGCTTTAGATTGTGAGACAGTGCGTATTCGCGGGCGCAAATATCCACACCCTTTGCGCCGCCGGAAACAATTTCGCTGGTACCCTGGGGCAGATAAATTTCCAGATCTGGTATTTGGAGGCCTCTAGAACCAACAATAGCCACTTTCAAAACCATACGCCTCCTCAAAAAAAAATACGTCACTATTATGTCATAATACCACTATTTTTGGTTTTTTGGCAAATTTTTCACTATAATTAAGTCAAAAAAACTCAAATTTGACGTAAAAGAGATGGCATGATGGAGGAAAAAATTTTACGCTATACCTTACGGGTAGACCGTTCCATGTTCCAAAAATTTAAATACATAGCAGAATCCAATGGCCGCTCCGCCAACCGAGAGATCGAGCAGTACCTGAAAAAGCGAGTGGCTGCCTATGAAAAGGAAAACGGGCCGATTCCTTCTGAAGAAGAGTAGGGCCTTTCGTCGTTTGCCTATTTTTTTAGGGTTTTATACAGATAGGGCTGCTGTACTGGCCTAGCCTAGCTCTTGTGTGTAAGGGCCGGGCTTTTTTGCTTTGGAGGCTGGCCTTTGCCGCTACTTGACCTCTCCCCCCTTTTGTAGTAAAATGGCCTCATAAGGAGGGACCAATATGAACATTGACCTGAATCTGGAAATCAGCCGTTTGCTCCATTATGCCATACAGAAAAACTTGATCACTCCCGACGACCAGGCCTACGCGGCCAACCGCCTCTTGGTCTGCCTAAAAGCCCGGGAGTTTACCCCGGTCTCTGTAGAGGAGGCCCTGCCCTACCCTGTGGAACCCCTGGAAAATCTTTGTCAATGGGCTGTGTCCCAGGGAATGATTGACCCGGACACCCAGGATGCCCGGGATCAATTTGACACCGAGCTTATGGCCTGTCTGACCCCTCGTCCCTCGGAGATCATTGGCAGATTCCGTGGGCTTTATCAGGAAAGCCCCCAGGCGGCCACAGACTATTATTATGATTTGAGCCGCGCCACCAACTATATCCGGGTGGACCGGGTGGAAAAAGACCGCATGTGGACCGCCCCCACGCCCTATGGGGACCTGGTGATTACCATTAACCTGTCAAAGCCGGAAAAAGATCCAAAAGCCATTGCTGCGGCGAAAAATGCCCCTAAGTCCGGCTACCCGGCCTGCGCCCTCTGCCGGGAGAACGAGGGCTACCTGGGCAGCGCCAATCAGGCGCCCCGGGGGAACCACCGGCTGATTCCTCTGGAACTTTGCGGAGAAAAGTGGTTTTTACAGTACTCTCCTTATGTGTATTATGATGAACACTGCATCGTGCTCAGCGAAGAGCACAGGCCCATGAAGGTGAGCAAGGACAGCTTCTGGCGCCTGCTAGACTTCGTCTCTCTTCTGCCCCACTATTTTATTGGTTCGAACGCGGATCTGCCTATTGTGGGGGGCTCTATCCTGACCCATGACCACTTCCAGGGGGGACGGTATGAGTTTCCCATGGCCAAGGCCCCGGTGCGGGAAGAAGTCCGCTTTTCCAGCTGCCCAGAGGTCCAGGCGGGTATTGTGAACTGGCCTATGTCTGTACTCCGCCTGCGAAGCGGGAATAAAGCCCTGTTAGTAGAGCTTGCGGATCAGATCCTTACTGCCTGGCGGGGTTATTCTGATGAAGCGGCAGGGGTGCTGGCCTTTTCTGGGGACACGCCCCACAATACCATTACCCCCATTGCACGCCGCCGGGGAGAGGACTATGAGCTGGATCTGGTGCTGCGCAACAACCGTACCACAGAAGAACACCCTCTGGGCCTGTTCCATCCCCACGCAGAGTACCATCATATTAAGAAGGAAAATATCGGCCTCATTGAAGTGATGGGACTGGCGATCCTGCCCCCCCGGCTGCTAACGGAAACTACCCTTTTGGGCCAGGCCCTGGCTGACCCGGCCCAGGCGGAGACAATCATGGCCCGCCCGGAGATGGAGAAGCACCAGCCCTGGTACCAGGAACTGAAGGCCCGCAATATCCCGGCTGAGGAGACCAGTCAGGCTATACGGGAGAGCATTGGCGAGATCTTTGGTAAAATCTTGGGCAATGCTGGGGTCTTTAAGGATGATGAGGCAGGCCGCCAGGCTTTCCGGCGTTTTTGCGAAGAAGTCCGATGAAACTACTCGCGCGGATGCCTGTGACTTTGCTGGAGCGTGTACTGAGTTTGGCGGCTCCCCTGGGTTGCCTGTTGTGCGGAAAGTCAGTGGGCGCGGGCGAGCTGTTCTGTCCCCTGTGTCAGGGGGTGCTGAAAAAGCCTGTCACCCGGCTTCTAAACATAAACGGCGGCAGAAAGTTGCCAGTGGCCTCGCCGTATTATTACAAGAGCGGCTATAGACAGACGGTTTTAGAGTACAAGTTTCAGGGCATCAGCGCCTACGCCAAACCCATAGGGTGGTTTATGGCCGGAGCGGCGAGAACTCTGTCTGGCTCTTTTGATCTGGTGACTTATGTGCCCATGGCCAGAAGGGCCCGCTGGATTCGGGGCTATAACCAGAGCCAGCTTTTGGCCAGGACCGTAGGGATGGCCTTGAATTTGCCGGTGGTTCCGGCCCTGAAAAAGCTACGGAAAACCAAGACCCAGCATGAGCTGAACGCGGAAGAAAGGGCGGGAAATGTGCGCGGGGCCTATGGCGTGAGAAAGGGCGCGCCACCCCTGGCGGACAAGGCTGTGCTGCTGGTGGACGACATTGTGACAACTGGGAATACCCTGGCAGACTGCGCCCGGGCTCTGTATGAGGCCGGGGCGGCCCAGGTGTGCGCCCTGTGCGCGGCAGACGCGGATAGGCCGGAAAAAAATATGGACCGAGGTGAAAAGCGGTGGATCAGGAAAAAATCAAGCGGGCAGTCCGGGACATCTTGGAGGCTGTGGGAGAGGACCCCAACCGGGAAGGGCTGGCGGAGACCCCGGAAAGGGTAGCCAGGATGTATGGAGAGATATTCTCAGGCCTTTACAGCGACCCCAGAGAGCACCTGAAAATCTTTCATGAGGAGAGCAAGCACGGCGAGCTGGTGATAGTCCGGGACATCCCCCTGTACTCAGTATGCGAACACCACCTGCTGCCCTTTATCGGTAGGGCGCATATTGCCTATATCCCTAAGAATGGTAGGATCATTGGGCTTTCCAAGTTCGCTAGGATTGTGGACTGTTTTGCCCGCAGGCCCCAGGTGCAGGAGCGGCTGACCGGACAGATCGCGGACTTTTTGTATGAGAACATGCAGCCCCTGGGGACAGCGGTGTTCATCGAGGCAGAGCATTTGTGCATGACCATGCGGGGGGCCCGGGCAGCGGGAGCGACCACCCGGACCTCGGCGCTGCGGGGCTGTATGCAGACAGACGCAAAAACCCGGGCGGAGGTTATGGCGCTGCTAAAGTAAGAGGAAGGGGCTGCCGCGCCCTGTCTGCGTAATAATCTGTATTTTCAAGACCATTCTACAAAAGATACCCAGAAAAGGAGTCCTTCTATGCCAGAAAACACAAACCGCTTTCAAGCGAAAGCCCGCGTCCTTCCCCTAACCAGAACCTATGTTATGGGCATTTTAAACGTTACGCCCGACTCCTTCTCAGATGGAGGCCGTTTTCTGGACCCAAAGCATGCCTTGGCCCGGGCCCGGGAAATGGTCCAGGAAGGGGCGGACATTATCGACGTGGGTGGACAGTCCACCCGGCCGGGGTATACGGCCGTTTCTCCAGAAGAGGAGTGGGCGCGCATCAAGGACGTGCTGCCCAGGCTGAAAGACATGGCCGGGCCCCTGGTCTCGGTGGATACCTTCTATCCCCAGGTGGCACAGTGGGCTCTAGAGGCCGGGGCAGACGTGATTAATGACGTTAGCGGCTTTGGGGACGAGATGCTTCGGGCGGTGGCGGGCTCGGGCTGCGGCTGCGTGGTGATGCACCCCCGAGGGGCGCTGAAGGGCGATATTTTAGGGGAGGTGCGGGCCTTTTTTGAAGAGCGCCTAAACGCGGTCCATAGGCTGGGGATTTCCCAGGAAAGAGTCTGCCTGGACCCGGGCATTGGCTTTGGTAAGACCCTGGAGGACAACCTGCGGCTGATTGCCAACGTGGGGGCCACCCGAATTCCTGGAGTGGCCTACCTGATGGCCGCCTCCCGAAAGCGGGTGACCGGCGCGCCCTGCGGCAACCCGCCTTTTGAGGAGCGCCTGCCCGCCACGTTGGCGGCACATACAGCGGCAATCTTAGGAGGCGCGGACTTGGTACGGGTCCACGATGTAAAGGAGGCCGTGCAAGCCGCCCGCATGGCCGACGCTTTGCAGGGACGCTGTTCCTTTACCCCCACCTAGGAGCATTAATTTTGAGTCGGCCCGCTGGCTTCTGCCGGGAAACAGTAGATTGGGTAAGGCCTGTTGGTTTGCGGGCGTAGTCTTGCAAAGAGAGGAGAAATGGGCATGGACAAGATCATAATAAAGGGCCTGGAAATTTTTGCCTACCATGGGGTAAACCCAGAGGAGAAAACCGACGGGCAGACCTTTATACTTGATATTACTCTGTGGGCTGACCTGGCCCGAGCCCGGTGTTCGGACTGCCTAGAAGATACGGTGAATTATGCCGCTGTGCGCAAAACGGTACAGAGAGCTTTTACACAGCAAAAATATGATCTTATCGAGCGGGCGGCCCAGGTGGTCTGCGACGCGGTGCTGGCGGGTTTTCCCCAGGTAGAGAAAGTGACAGTGCTGCTGAAGAAACCCCAGGCGCCCATGAACGCCAAGTTCGACTATGTGGCCATAGAGGTGGAATGCGCCCGGCCACAGGAAAGGAGGCCGCTGCCATGCAGGCCGTGTTAGGATTAGGCTCGAACCTGGGAGACAGGGAGGAAAATCTGGCCGGAGCCTTGAGTCTTTTAGAGAAGCTGCCGGGCACCCAGGTGCTGGCCCTCTCAAATATTTATGAGACAGAGCCCTTTGACGTAGGCTCGCCCCAACAGGACTATTTAAACTGTTGCGTGCTGCTAGAGACCAGCCTGACCCCAGAGCAGCTGCTGGACCGCTGCCTGGAGATTGAGACTGAGCTGGGCCGGGTGCGCTCCGAGTACCATGGGGCCAGGACCCTGGACATGGACCTGCTTTTGGCCCAGGGCTTTACCAGCACTGCTGAAAAGCTGACGGTGCCCCATCCGGGTATTTTGCAGCGGGCCTTTGTAATGGTGCCCCTTTCGGACTTGTTCCCCCTGCACACAGCCCTAGGCCTGGACTTTTCTGGGGCGTATGAGGCTGTGGACAAGTCTGGGGTACGGTTGTATAAATAATTTTCCCCATAAGAAAGGACGTAAAGGTATGGAATACATTATTGGCATTGATCTGGGCACCAGCGGCACCAAGACTGTTTTATTTGACCGGGAAGGCAGTGTGGTGGCCAGTGCTACCATAGAGAACCCCATGTATCAGCCCCAGAACGGCTGGGCCGAGCAGAATCCGGAGGACTGGTGGCAGGCTGCTGCCGGAACCCTCTCTCAGGTGATCTCAAAAGTGGACCCCAAAGACGTAAAGGCCGTGGGGCTTTCCGGCCAGATGCACGGCCTGGTGATGCTGGATAAAGAGGGCCGGGTACTGCGCCCCTCTATCATCTGGTGCGACCAGCGCAGCGGTAAACAGTGTGAGGAAATCACCCAGCGGGTGGGCCGGGAGCGGCTTATTGAGATCACCGCCAACCCCGCTCTGACGGGCTTTACCGCTTCTAAGCTGCTGTGGGTGCGGGAGAACCAGCCGGAAATTTACGCCCAATGCGCCCACATCCTGCTGCCAAAGGACTATGTGCGCTATATGTTGACAGGAGAGTTTGCCACTGAGGTCTCCGATGCCTCCGGCATGCAGCTTTTAGATGTGCCGGGCCGTTGCTGGAGCCAAGAAGTGCTGGACAAGCTGGACGTTGACCCAGCCCTGCTGGCCAAAGTGTACGAGTCCCCAGAGATCACCGGCGAGGTTACCAGCCAGGCCGCCAAGGCTACCGGCCTGCGCCCAGGCACCCCAGTGGTAGGCGGCGCGGGAGACAATGCGGCCGCGGCTGTGGGTACCGGCGTGGTGGTGGATGGCAAAGCGTTTACTACCATTGGCACCTCGGGGGTGGTGTTTGCCCACACAGACCAGCTTTCCATTGATCCCCAGGGCCGGGTGCATACCTTCTGCTGTGCGGTGCCCGGGGCCTGGCACGTGATGGGCGTCACCCAAGGGGCCGGCCTCTCCCTAAAGTGGTTCCGGGACAATTTTTGCTCCCCAGAGATGACCGCTGCCCAGGGCCTGGGGGTAGACCCCTATGTGGTGATGGACAAGCAGGCCGCCCTTTCGCCAGTGGGCTGTAATAAGCTCTTCTATCTGCCCTACTTAATGGGTGAGCGGACCCCCCACCTAGACCCAGATTGCCGTGGGGTATTCTTTGGACTTTCCGCCATGCACCAGCGCCGGGACCTGCTGCGGGCCGTAATGGAGGGTGTGGCCTATTCCCAGCGGGACAGCATGGAGGTACTGCGGGGCATGGGAGTCACCGCCGGGACGATGCTGGCCTGTGGCGGCGGCGGGACCTCTCCCCTATGGCGGCAGATGCTGGCTGATGTGTACAACTGCCCGGTACAGACGGTTCAGTCTAAAGAGGGCCCGGCCCTGGGCGTGGCGATTTTAGCGGGCGTGGGCGCGGGGCTGTACCCCTCGGTGCAAGAAGCCTGTACCCAGCTGATTAAGCTGAATCCGCCTCAGGCCCCTGTTATGGAGAATGTGGAGAAATACGAAAGGCTTTACCAGGTCTACACCAGCATTTATCCAGCACTGAAGGAAAACTACCAGCAGCTGGCCCGACTGGAGATATAAGCCGTGTCCAGGCTGATTATTCTGCGGGGCAATTCCGGCAGCGGAAAGACCAGCTTGGCCAAGCTTTTGCAGCGGCGGCTGGGCCGGGGGGCTATGCGCATTTCCCACGATATGGTACGCATGGAGATCCTGAATATCAAGGCCCCGGGGGACCTGCCTCTGCTGATGGAGATGCTGCGCTATGGCCATGCCCATGCCGGGACTACCGTGCTGGAGGGAATTCTGGGCAGTGACGCGTATGCACCTCTGTTCCAGTTGGCAAAGGCGCTGTACGGGGAAGAGATTTTCGCCTATTATTACGACCTGCCTTTTGAGGAGACCCTGCGCCGCCACGCCAGCAAGCCCAACCGCGACGACTTTGGCGAGGAGGACATGCGTCGCTGGTGGCGGGAGCGGGACCTGCTGGCAGACATTAAAGAGAAAGTCTTTGGCCCGGAGATAAGCCTTACAGCGGCAGAGGAGCAGGTGCTTTCTGACCTGGAGGGGAGGAAATTGCCATGAGGGTTTCCATTCTATCTTTCAGCGGCCGTTCTGGGGGAAACTGCGGCCGCATTGCCCAGGAAATCCGCCGGTTTTGGAGAGATCGGGGCGAAGCGGAGGTCTATGACTTTTCCACCTTCACGGTTACGCCCTGCGGAGGCTGTGGATATGTGTGTTTCCAGGAAAGGGAGTGCTGTCCCTATATGGACGACCCAGTGGCTGGACTCTTCCAGGCAGTGACAGATAGCGGCCTAGCCTATTATGTTGTGCCGAACTACTGCGATTACCCATGCGCCAATTATTTTATTTTTAATGAGCGGAGCCAGTGCTATTTTCAGGGGCGGCCCCGGCTGCTGGAACAATATTTGGCGGTAAGGAAGAAGTTCATTGTGGTAAGTAACACGGGCCGGGACAACTTTACCGCTGCCTTTCGCTATCAGGTGGAGGAAAATGTTGAGCCGGAGGTCCTGTTCCTTAGCGCAAAACAGTTTCATAAAGTCAGCATCTGCGGCGACATCATGGATTCTGCCAAGGCGCGGGAAACCCTGCAAAGCTTCATCCATCAGGAGGAAAAATATGACAGAGAAGATCATTCTTAGCGCGGACAGTACCTGCGACCTGGGTGACCAGCTGAAGGCCCGGTACGACGTACACTATTATCCGTTTCACATTATTCTGGAAGAGAAAGATTACCAAGATAATGTGGACATCACAGTAAAAGAGATTTTTGACGCGTATTATGACCACAAAGCCCTGCCCCGCACCGCTGCCATTAATATAAGCGAATATGTGGACTATTTTAAAGACTGGGTAGAGGCAGGCTATGACGTGATCCATCTAAACCTGGGCGGGGCTATCTCCAGCGCACACAAAAACTGTGTGCTGGCCGCCAAAGAGCTGGCCGGGTCCGGGGCTCCCGGGCGGGTGTATCCCATTGACAGCTACAGTCTCTCCACAGGGATTGCCCTACAGGTCATGGATGCTGGGGAGATGATCCAGCGGGGAATGTCCGCTGGGGAGATTGCCAAGCGGCTAGAGGAGAACCGGAGCAATGTGCACGCCAGCTTTATTCTGGACACCCTGGACTTTATGCGGGCCGGGGGACGCTGCTCCACAGTAGCGGCGGTGGGGGCCAACCTGCTGAGCCTGAAACCCTGTATTGAAGTGGACAATACGGACGGCAGTATGCACGTGGGTAAAAAGTATCGGGGAAACCTGAAAAAGGTGCTGGTCCAGTACGTGAAGGAAAAGCTGACCCAATACCCAAACCTGAAAAGGGACCATATTTTCATTACTTATTCCACCATTTCTCCTGAGCTGGAACAAACCGTGCGAGAGGCGATTCAGTCTGTAGAGGTGTTTCAGGAGATTCATACCACCTGTGCCAGCTGCACCATAGCCTGCCACTGTGGGCCAAACACCCTGGGCATTTTGTTTGAGACGGAGGACTAAGCCAATGGAGCAGTTAAGGCAAAAATTTGCCGGGCAGCATTTGGTAAAACGTACCCTTGTGATGCTGGTGGCAGTGATCTTTATGGGCATGGGTGTGGGATTCTTTATGCTGGGAACCATGGGCAGCGACCCTTTCTCCACCCTAAATTTGGGGGTCTCTTCCAAGCTTGGGCTCAGCTTTGGGTCCTGGCAGGCGGTTTTTAATATTCTCCTGCTGGCCATTATCGTGGTTTTCGACCGCTCGAAGTTGGGACTGGGCACCATAGGCAATATGTTCCTGGTAGGCTTTTCGGCGGATGTTACCGGAGGGCTGCTGGGTCAGGTACTGGTGGCGGACCAGCTGGGCATTCCCGCCCGGATGGGCTTAACCCTTTTAGGCGTGTCCATGCAGCTGGTGGGGTGCTCCTTTTATGTCACCTGCAATCTGGGGATGGCCCCCTATGATGCTATTAGCTATCTGGTGCCAGAGCGGACAAAGATTCCTTTTCGGTGGTGGCGCATCTTTTTAGATGTGGTATGTGTGTCGGTGGGCTTTGCCTGCGGGGCCTCCATTGGCATTGGCACGCTGATTATGGCCTTTGGAACGGGGCCCATACTGCCGCTGCTAAATCAATACGTAGCGGAGCCCCTGCTGAAAACGAAAGAGAGTTCGTAAGAAAAAGCACATAAGCCCCCAGGGACGCCCGTGAGAAGGGAGTCCAGGGAGATAGTCCCCCT
>JAAWSH010000043.1 GCA_022801475.1 Acutalibacter sp.
AATAGAACACAACAAAAAATAAGGAGGACATGACTGATGGAAAAAATTCATGGCGTAAATTTGGGCAACTGGCTGGTGCTGGAAAAATGGATGCATCCAGACCTGTTTGCCGGAGTGGACGCGGAGGATGAGGACGCGCTGTGCCGCCTGCTGCCCCGGCCCCAGCTGGAAGCCCGGCTGAAGCAGCACCGGGACACCTATATCACCCTGGAGGACTTTAAGTGGATTAAGGCCCACGGCCTAAATACCGTGCGCATTCCAGTGCCCCACTTTATCTTTGGGGATGACCCGGCTTTCTGCGACCCCTACGTGCCCTGCATTGAATACCTGGACAAAGCCTTTGACTGGGCCGAGGAGGTGGGTCTGAAAGTTCTCATCGACCTGCACACAGCCCCTGAAAGCCAGAATGGCTTTGATAACGGCGGGATTTGCGGCGTGTGCAAGTTCTGGCAAAAGCCGGAGATTGTGGACCGTGTTATTAAAGTGCTGAGTATGCTCTCTGAGCGCTATGCCCAGCGAGAGGGGCTCTTTGGCGTGCAGATTCTTAACGAGCCAGTCTCGCCCGAGCTGTGGGAGTTCATAAAAAAGCGCTACCCCCCTGTGGACCCCCAACGGGCCGAAGGCAGCGGCCCAGTGCCCATTACCTTCCTCTACGACTTCTACACCAGGGCCTACCATGCCATCCGCCAGTACTTAGGGGAAGAAAAAGTGGTGATGTTCCATGACGGTTTTCGGCTGAAGATGTGGAAGGAGTTTATGCAGACGCCGGAGTTTAAGAACGTTTGGCTGGATACCCATATCTATATGATGGGGGCCCCTGGCAGTAACGAGAGCAAAGATATGGTGGGCTCTGTACTGGGGCAGCTGCGCAGCGATATTCAAGAGATGTCCCGGCACTTCCCCGTGGTGGTGGGCGAGTGGTGCCTCTCTCATAACCCTGATAATCTGGAGGCCATGACCGGCTGGCAAAAAGACCTATCTTACCGCATGATGGCTGATGCCCAGCTGACTGCCTGGGACCAGAGCGCGGGCTTCTTTTTCTGGAGTTACAAACTGATCTCCGAGCCGGCCGGATGGGATTTCCGCAAGTGCGTGGAAAAGGGCTGGATGCCGGAAGTGATTGGCCAGTAAACCCAGTTGAGTGTAGAGGAGGTGCCGCGCCGTGGTGGAGCTGCCCACATGGAGCCAGTGCAGAAAGGCGCTGGGTCCAGTAGAACATGGTTTTCCGTGCTATCGGCTTTGTCTGCTGTTGTTCCGGCGGCCGCTGGAAAAGCACGCGAGGCTGCAAGAGCAGCTGGAGCTTGTTTGGAAGAGCTTAGGCGAAAGCACCGGGTGCTTTTTGTGGGGAAGTCTCTGGGGCAGCCGCTGCTTGTGCGTGGTGTTGGCCGGAAGCCAGGGGGCCATCAGTGACGAGAGTCGTGTTATGCGGGAGCTGCGTCCGCTAACCGGGAATATGACCTTTTATAGCTGGCAATGGTTTCTGGCCTGCGGTGGAATGGTGGAGGAGCCCCAAAAGCTGGAGCGTTCTTTTTGGCAGTGCAGACGCAGCGCCCAGGACCTGTTCTTCAAGGGATGGGGAGGCTGGTCTGCCCGGCAATGGGACGAGCCCTATATGCCGCTCTTTATAGACTTTGGGCTCTTGGCCCGGTTTTCCCTTGCTGTGAGCCAAAGAGAAGAGGCGGCGGCTTTTGCCGCGCTAGACGCTATTCACCGGGAGGTGGCAAAAAAACCGGAGGCAAATCCAGAAATAGCCCGGGGGATCTATTATGCGATGTGGTCCTTAATTAATGCGGAATTTGCCCGCTGGCGAGAAGAGGCCTATTTTCCCAGTCAAGTGGAGCTGCGGGCCGCAGAAACGCTGGAAAGCCTGCAAGAGCTGCTAAAGCGGCAGACCCAGACGTTGCTGGCCCCACCCGCTGGGCGGGAAGTATGCCCGGCTGTGGCCACCGTGGTGCGGCTGATGCGGGAGAATTTTTCTGATAAAGATCTGACAGTGCGCCACCTGGCAGAAGAGGTGTACCTAACGCCCTCCTACTTGTCGGGACTGTTTAAAAAGCATACAGGCAAGACCATTAGCCAATACCTGACCGAAATTCGCATCGAGTACTCGATGAATCTGCTTATGGATAAGCAGATTAAGATTTCCCGTATAGCGGAAATGGCAGGGTATAATGACGCGAATTATTTGACTAAAACCTTTAAAAGCCATGTGGGTATGACGCCGACAGAGTATAGAAATCGGTATAGAAAGAAATAATAGATAGAATTTTCTCTGCTTGGATGGATTAACTGAAAAATAGAGTTTTATGAGGAAAAGGATAGTAAAGATTGTGGGCGCAAATAGCAAAAAAGAGCCGCTTGACTTTCTTTTTTAACTATGATAGAATGCGTGAAAGCCTGCTAAAAGAAGAGCGGCACAAATATTATTAATATTTTAAAAGGAGTATCTTCATGTACAAAAATACACTGTATCAGTCCACAATGGGCAAGCCCATGGAGAAGAGCCAGGTAAGCTTTACATACAAGCCCCAGGCCGAAAACAAGGTGGTGAACCTGTACCCCAAGATAAAGTACCAGCGGGTCCAGGGTTTTGGCAGCGCCCTTACGGAATCCTCTGCGGTGAACTATGACGCTATGCCCGCAGCCACTCGGGCTAAGTTTATGAAGCTGTTCTTTGACCGCCAGGAGGGCCTGGGCCTGAACCTGTGCCGAACCCATATCCACTCCTGTGACTTTTCCGAGGGCTGTTACACCTACGTAGAAGAGGGAGACAAGCAGCTGAAAACCTTTTCTATTGCCCACGACGAGAAGTGCATTATCCCCTTTATCAAGGACTCCATTGCCGCCTGCACAGATGGGCTGATGCTGTTCTGCTCTCCCTGGTCGCCTCCGGCGTTTATGAAGTCCAACAATGATATGCTTCACGGCGGCAAGCTGCTGCCGGAATACTACGAGGCATGGGCCCAGTACTATGTGAAGTACATCCAGGCCTATCAGGCCCATGGGGTGGAGTTCTTTGCTCTGACTGTGCAGAACGAGGCCATGGCGACTCAAACCTGGGAGAGCTGTGTGTATACCGCTGAGGAGACCGCGCTGTTTGTCCGGGACTATCTGTATCCCCAGCTGAAAAAGGCCGGGCTGGACACCAAGGTGTTGATTTGGGACCACAACAAGGAGCATGTGGTGGACTGGGTAGAAGGCCTGCACAGCGTAGTGGGGGCTCGGGAGACAGTGGCGGGAGTGGCCTTCCACTGGTACTCGGGAGACCATTTTGACGCCCTGCGCATGGCCCACGAGATAGACCCGGACCTGATGCTGCTGGAGACGGAATTCTGCTCTATGCTGTGCAAAACCCAGGAGCAGGAGTGGAAAGTGGCCATGCGGTATGCCTATGAGATGATTGGCAACCTAAATAACTATGCCCACGGCATGACAGAGTGGAATATTCTGTTGGATCAGAATGGCGAACCCCGCCACGACGCGGACGGCGGCTGCGGCGCTATGGCCCATTATAATAAGGATACGGACCAGCTGCATTTAAGCCAGGTGTACTATGCTATGGGGCACTTCTCCAAGTTCATCCAGCGGGGAGCGGTGCGTCTGGGCAGCAGCAAATACCGCCAGGACCTCTTTGTTACGGCTCTGGAAAATCCGGACGGCAGCATTGTGGTCGTGTTGGAAAACCAGGGTGCGGCGGACACCATCGAGCTGCGTCTTAACGACTACGCGGGCAAGATGGAGCTGGCGGAGTCCTCTATTACGACGCTTGTCATTGAGGCCGAAAAGTAAGATAAACGGGAATACCTACACATAAGAAAAAGCCGGCCCTTCATAGAGAGGGCTGGCTTTTTTTGCTTGCAAATAGGTGGAGAGGGCGGATGCGTACTTTAGGAGGCTTAGGCCATACAGAAGTCGGTTAAATAGCGCTCCAAACAAGAGGTGATTACCTTTTTCGCCTCTTCCGGCCCCCGGGCCTCGCTAATCTCTGTATCCTTGTCGTTTTCCAGCTGCTTGTATACCTTGAAGAAGTGGCGCATTTCCTCAAAGATATGGGTGGGCAGCTGGGAGATGCTCTTGTAGCTGTTATAGGTAGGGTCATCAAAGGGAATGGCGATAATTTTCTCGTCCTCTTTGCCAGAGTCGTCCATTATAATGACTCCGATGGGGTAGCAGCGCACCAGGGACATAGGGATGATGTTCTCAGAGCAGAGCACCAGCACGTCCAGTGGGTCGCCGTCATTGGCGTAGGTGCGGGGGATAAAGCCGTAGTTTGCTGGGTAGTGGGTAGAGGTGTACAGCACCCGGTCCAGGCGCAGCAGGCCGGTCTCTTTGTCCATCTCATACTTGGACTTGCTGCCCTTTGTGATCTCGATGACCGCGTAAAAATCGTCGCACTTAATGCGCTTGGGGGAGATGTCGTGCCAAATGTTCATGGTGATACCCTCTTTCTTTTTTATTCTGGGGCATATGCTTAGCCCTAAGGGCATAGACATCAAATATGGGCTTTTTTTCGTAACGGCCTTAAAATGTCCCGGCCCCACCCGGCTTTCTGCTTGGTGGCAGAGGCCGGCGGGTCAACATCAGAAAAAAGTCAAAATAACGGTTTTCGTCCATCTTTGTTCAAAAGATGGTGGGGGGCGGGGAAAACCCCGCGGCATTGAAAGGAGAAATGGCCATGAGCTGCCGGATGGGAGAGCTTCGCAGCAAGGAAGTAATCAGTGTAAAGGACGGCGGGCGGCTAGGGTATGTGTGTGACCTGGAGCTGGATACAGACACCGCTGCCGTTACCGCGCTGGTGGTATATGGCAGGGGACGGCTGCTGGGCCTTTTGGGCCGGGAGCAGGACACGGTGATCCCCTGGAAGGACATTGAAATGATCGGTGGGGACATTGTGCTGGTCCGCTGTGCCGCGCCCCAGCGCAGCCCGGGCTTTTTCGCCAAACTGTGGGAGCGGCTTACGTCCTAAGCCCCAGATACTCCCGCAGGGCGGGCAGCTGGCGGCGGCAGACCGCCTGGCCCTGCTGGTACAGGTTTTGCAGTTTTTCTACGTCCTTTTCCGTGCGGCGGACCGTGACCGGCTCTGCCGGACGCAGGACAAAGAGCTTCCCTTGGGCCTCCAGGCGGTCGATGGCATCCATCTCGGCGTTATAGTGCCTGGGCACGTTCAGAATGGCCCGTACCAGCTGGGGATATTTCCGGTAAAACCGGGCGTACATCCGTGCGGCGGGACGGGAGACCGGGGCTTTGCGGTAGCCATGCTCCCGGGTGGTAACCACCACAATTTTTTGGTAGCCCAGGTCCAGGGGCCGCTGAAAGGGCACAGAAACCGCCAGGCCTCCGTCCAGGCAGGGCTCGCCCTGTACATCCACAATGGGGGCCAGTAAGGGCAGGCTGGCACTGGCACGGATGGCTGCGTAGATGTCTTTGCAGGTACTTTTGTCATAATAAAGGGCCTGGCCGGTGCGGCAGCTGGTAGCTACGGCAGTGTATTCACAGGGCGAGGCGGCAAAGGCTTCCCGGTCCAGGGGAATAAGGGTGTCGCTGATTTCGCCAAAGAGAAAATCAAAGTTAAAGATACTGCGGTTTTTAATAAGGCTGCGCATCCCCATATAGCGGGGGTCGTTGACAAAACGCAGGTTGATCTCGGCGGTGCGGCCGGGCTGGCCGGAGACAAAGTTTACGCCAGTAAAGGCCCCGGCAGAGACGCCAAACACATGGTGGAAGCGAATGCCCTCTTGCAGCATCACATCGGTGACCCCGGCGGAAAACAGGCAGCGAAGGGAGCCGCCCTCCAGGGCCAAGGCAGTTTTTATCAAAAACAATCACAATCCTTTCTAAGAGTCCGTCTAAAAATCAGCGTTCCAGGTTTTTAGACGAATGTTTCAGCGTTAAAGAGACGGATAACAGAGCTCTTTAGCGCTATTTTACACCATTATGTACAGAGATTCAAGGGGATTTTGTGGAAAAAAGACCGAGGCCGGGTGAGCGTGGATGGATGAGGGAAGCCTTAAACCGTGCTTTGCCTGGCTTCGTACTCTTGATTTTCTCCGCTGCTCACGGTATAATGTATTCTGGCAAATACAAGGAGAAGCCCTGAAACGCGAAGCGGGAGTTACGCTTGCTTCACACTTTCTCTTCTTGTGCTGTAAAAGCACAGGCCTTCTCCAATTGGATTGTATTTTGTTAAAAAGAAGTGAATGGGGGGAGTAGCATGCGTATTCGAAAAAAAGCCTGGGCCAGGCCTGAACTGGCCCAGTGTGATTATTATGTGCCGGACCCAGCGGCGCTGCGGGGCCACTGGGCGGAACATTTTGCCCAAAAGGACAGGCCCCTGCACCTGGACCTGGGCTGCGGAAAGTGCGTGTTTTTGGCCCGGGCGGCGGCTCGCTGGCCAGAGGCGAACTTTGTGGGCATTGACATCAGCTATGATATTTTGGGGGTGGGGCGGCGGAACATCCAGGCCCAGTTTGAGCCCCGCCAGCCGGAAAATGTTCTGCTTTGTTACTATAACATAGAGCGGCTGGGGGAGCTGTTTGCCCCCGGCGAGGTGGACAGGCTGTACATCAACTTTTGCAACCCCTGGCCCGCCGCAGGCTGCCACAAGCGCCGGCTGACCCACACCCGCCAGCTGGAGGCGTATAAACCCCTGCTGGCCCCAGGGGGAGAGGTCTGGTTTAAAACCGATAACCAGGATCTGTACCTGGCCACCCGGCGTTATTTGGGGGAAGCGGGCTTTACTGTGTTTTTCGACACAAAGGACCTGCACGCCCAGGAGGACCCAGAAAATGTGCTGACCGAGCACGAGATCCTCTTCAGCGGGCAAGGTATAAAAATTAAGGCCCTTCGGGCCCGCCTGTGACCTCCGGAAGCTGGTAAAGATGGGTGGGCGCCTCCCTCCGCCCGCATTGGCCTGCTTCACGATACTGCTTCATTGAATGATCTTGATTGAGAAAGGAGCCCCTATGGCAGAAAACAGCAAAACTCTGCTCTTTGAGAAAACCCCTGTTCCCCGGGCCGTGATGACCCTGGCGATTCCCACCATCCTTAGCTCTTTGGTCATGGTGCTGTACCATCTGGCGGATACTTACTTTGTAGGAATGCTGGACGACCCCATCCAGAACGCCGCGTTAACCCTTTCGGGGCCGGTGCTCCTGGCTTTTAACGCGGTGAACAATCTGTTTGGCGTGGGGTCCTCCAGCATGATGAGCCGGGCTCTGGGCACAAAGGACTATGACACTGTATACAGAAGCTCGGCCTTTGGCTTTTACGGCTCGCTGTTTTGCGGCGTGCTCTTTTCGGTATTATATGCCGTATTCCGTTCCCCTCTGCTGACCATGATCGGTACGGACGCCACTACGGTGGCCGCTACCGGTGATTACCTGCTGTGGACCGTGGCTTTTGGCGCGGCCCCGGCCATCCTCAACGTGGTGCTGGCCTATTTGGTGCGTTCCGAAGGCTCTGCTCTCCATGCCAGTATTGGCACCATGAGCGGCTGCTTTCTCAACATTCTCCTGGATCCCATCTTCATTCTGCCATGGGGTCTAAACCTGGGCGCGGCCGGGGCGGGGCTGGCCACATTCCTTTCCAACTGTGTGGCCTGCCTATACTTTTTTGTGCTGCTCTTTGTGCGCAGGGGAAAGACCTTTGTGTGTGTCAAGCCCTCTATGTTTGGCTTCCGGCGGGGTATTGTGCTGGGCATTTTGGGGGTGGGGGTGCCTGCCTCTATCCAAAATCTGCTGAACGTTACTGGCAAGACCGTGCTGAATAACTTCGCCTCTGGCTATGGGTCGGATGCGGTGGCGGCCATGGGCATAGCCACCACCATAGCCATGGTGCCGGTGCAGATCTTTTTTGGCCTTAGCCAGGGTGTAATGCCCCTGGTGAGCTATAACTATGCCAGCGGGAACGCCAAACGAATGAAATCTACCGTGGACTTTACCATTTGGGTGGGGGGCGCTTTTATGGTGGTAACCACCGCCGCGCTGTTCTTTGCCTCCCGGCAGTTTACCCTGCTGTTTATCCAGAATGAGGCCGTGGTGGACTATGGCCAGGCGTTTTTACGGGCGCTTAGCCTTTCGCAGCCCTTCTTATGCATGGACTTTATCGCCGTGGGGGTGTTCCAGGCCTGCGGCATGGGAAAGAAGTCGCTGGTGTTCGCGGTGCTAAGGAAGATCGTGTTGGAGATACCGGCGCTGTTTGTGCTGGACTGGCTGTGGCCCCTGTATGGCCTGGCGTACTCGCAGCTGGTAGCAGAGGTGATCCTCTCGGCGGTAGCAGTGGTGATTTTGATAAGGCTGTTCCAGCGCATGGAAAAGCGTAATGAATAAGCAGAAGGAATGCCGGGGATTATGGCAGGGGGACAGCATTTCATGGTCTTGATCTTGAGGGGTCGAAAAAAAGAAAAGCCCCTATGCCCCCAGGACAAATCGGATCACCGCCTGATAGCAGCGTAGCGGCCCATTAGGGTTTGTTTGAAAATAGAGGAAGAGCCGGATTTTTGCTCAAGACGAGGCGGTTTCAAGGAGAAAACCGCAAAGAATACTCCTGTGTTTCGAGAATTTTCGACCCAGAAATCCGCTCGTATGGGGGATAAAGACGGTATCTCCGATTTTTCAAACAAGCCCTCTAGCTGGGAGAGCCTCCAAAGAAGGGGCCTTATCAGCGGAGCAAAGGGATCTTTAGTGCGTTTGGAGATTGGGATCCGGCAACGGAGGACGGCTTCTGGCATCCCTTGCAACATAATCTTTACAGAAAGAGGGTATACTTTTATGGAACGTATGGCTTGGAGAGGCCGTATCAAGCCCGGAAAAAAGGAAGAATATGTGCGCCGCCACCGGGAAATTTGGCCTGAAATGACGGCGGTGCTCAAGGCCGCTGGTATTTGTAACTACACTATTTTTGCTGATGGGGACCTGCTATTTGGTTACTATGAATGTGAAAAGGGCGTGGCCTTTGCTGAAAAGACCCAGGCCCAAAGCCCGGTGGTGGACCGCTGGAACCAGTATATGGAGGATATTTTGGAGCTGGAAATGGACCCCGCTACCGGAGCCCAGCCAAAGCTGGAGCCTGTTTTCCGGCTGGACTGAAAATAGGAGGGAAGCCCATGATCATTGACTTTCACACCCACACCTTTCCGGAAAAGATTGCCGCGTCTACCCTGGAAAAGCTTAGCGCCGCCAGCCACACCCAGCCCTTTACAAACGGTACCTGCCAGGGGCTTTTAAACTCCATGGAGAGAGCCGGGGTGGACCTTTCGGTGGTGCTGCCTGTGGCCACAGCGCCCCGCCAGGTGGAACACATTAACGATTCCGCTGCGCGGATCAATGCCGGCACGCCGGGGCTGCACTCTTTTGGGTGCATGCACCCAGACTATGAGGGTTGGCGTGCCGAGTTGGCCCGGATCAAGGACCTGGGTCTGAAAGGCGTGAAGCTGCACCCTGTGTACCAGGGTGTGAATTTTGACGACCCGCGCATTCTGCGGATTCTGGACCGGGCCGGGGAGCTGGGCCTGACAGTGGTGACCCACGCGGGGCTGGACGTG
>JAAWSH010000044.1 GCA_022801475.1 Acutalibacter sp.
TAGACCCGGGCGCACAGCTCCCCGCCCAGGGGCGCGGGCTGGGGCAGCAGCTCTGCCAAAGCATCCAGCAGCAGGTCTACTCCCAGGCCAAACTTGGTGGCCCCGCACAGGACCGGGTACAGCTCCCCCTGGGCAATCTTTGCTTTTAACGCCCCGCCCAGGCCGCTGGGCGCACCCTCCTCTAAAAAATTCTCTAAAAGCTGGTCGTCGCCGCAGGCCAGTACCGCCTGCTCTACCCAGGCAGAAGAAACGCCGTCCACAAAAGAGGCCGCCACGCCCGCCTCCCCTTCTCCCCATACCTGGCACAAGGGCAGGCAAGCTCCGCCCGCCTCCTTCTCCACCTGGGCCAGGGCCTGGCGCCAATGGCTGCCAGCCCGGTCCAGCTTGTTGAAAAACAGAAAGCAGGGTAGCCGCGCCTGGCGGATGGCCTCCAGCAGCAGGCGGGTCTGGGGCTGAACGCCCTCTACCGCCGAAACCACCAGTGCCGCCGCGTCCAGTACTGCCAGGCTGCGCTGCACTTCGCTAAGGAAGTCCGCGTGGCCCGGGGCGTCAACCAGATTCAGCCGTACGCCCTTCCACACCACCGAGGCGCAGGCCGTGCGCACCGAAATGCCCCGCTGGCGCTCAATGGCCATCCCATCCGTAGAGGCCGTGCCCTGGTCCACGCTGCCCGCTGTGCGAATGGCCCCAGCGCGGTACAATATCTGCTCGGTCAGGGTGGTCTTGCCCGCGTCAGCGTGGGCCACAATGCCCAGGTTCAGAATTTTCTCCTTCATGCTGTCCCTACTTTCCCTGTTGATTCTGCCTGCCAGCGCCTTTAAAAATGGATCTTTCTCCAAGCACCGGCGCCAATTTGCCCCTCTAGTATTTTTTGCGAGCGCATCAAACCGTACATATCTTGCTTTTCTTTATTTTTAGAGATTTTATCATATTCTTTTTTGGATTAATTATTTACATCTCTTGACAAACAAAAATCGTTGTGTTATGATAAAACCATGGAAGCTTTAGCCATTTCTGCCAATTTCAATTTTTTTCAGAAAGGCGGTATGTTTAAAATGTTAAAAAAGCTCCTTGCAACCACTGCCGTACTGGCTATGGCCTTGGCCTTTTCCCTCTCTGCCCAGGCCATGGAAAACGACGCCCCTGCCGCCCAGCGCGATGAAATCTCCCAAAATATCGCTCTGCGCGTCAATGATTTGCTGCTGGGCTCCCGCCAGCAGCGGGCCGCGGGCATAGCGCCCCAGGGCGAAGCCCTATCTCCCAGTGCCAAGCGGGAGTACGTGGACCAGATCATCCGGGACGAGTACCAGAAAAACGGCTGGCGGGAAGTATCTACCATGCCCCACACCGCCGCCCAAGTTTGGGAAACCGTAAACCGGGAGATTGACCAAAAAGCAGTGCGCCTGGCCTACATGGACCTGGACCAGGCCCCCGAAGATCTAAAGGACTATATCCTCTCTGCCCGGCGGGCCGTGATCTACCAGTTCGCCTGGACAGCGGACCCCGCCGACAAGACCATGAGCTACAGCATTGAGCCAGGGGAGGACCATACCTTTGAGATCACCCCGCGCTTTAGCGACCTGTTCCCCGGCTGGTATGAGCCCCAGATAGACCTGGAGCTGCCGGACTGGAAAGACGCGCCCGAAGAGGCTTTGGCCAGCCTCCAGGACGCTTCCGCCAGTTTCCTGCAAACTAGCTCCGCCGCCACAGCGGACAAGGCCGGGCTGCGCAGCGCGGCGATATTTGCAGGTCATGTATAGACCAGCATCCTGACAAGTATAATAAGCCCCTTGTTTCTTAATATCCCTACAGCAGGCCGTATATGCCAGGCCTTTTCAAACCATGTACACCCAACAGTATGGGATTCCATCCCTTTAAATCAAAGGTAACCTATTTGCCGCCTTCCACAGCGAACTGCAATTTAGGTATTTCTATCATCACGCGGAATACATCCTTAGCTTACTGGCCCAGAATCATCCCCAGCAGCGGGGAAAAAGAGTATTCTGAAACGAATGAAGAAGCGGTGTATCAGCTGGGACTTCGCGCAAGCACCTACAGCGTTCCCAATAATGGAAACTTTAACATTAAGGTGTATAAGTATCTTGCGTAACAGCTAGCAATTCTAAAAAATTGGCAGGCGGCTAAAACGTTCCATTTCAGGAGTCAAGCGGTACCCCGGCTTCGGGGTCCGCCTGACTCCTGTTTTTGTCTATTCTATGCCCGGCCAGGCGCTTACCGCCTCTTCCCCACCAGCATAAACCGGTGGCAGGGCGGCTCTTCTCCATAAAACTGATGGGCATAGTTCAGCCGAAACCCAGCCGCCTCCAGTCTGGGGGCCACATTCTCCAGGTTATAATCTTCCCCCAGCCAAGGGGCCTCCTGGCCGCCGGTCTGCTGGGCCACCAGAAAGCCCCCCGGTCCCAGCACCCGGGCCGCCTCCGCTGGGTCTAACGGGGCCTGGTCGTTCAGCAGCAGGTCAAAGGACCCGTCCCCAAAAGGCAGAGGGCCTTCCCTCCGCCAGCACACCTCTGCCCCCAGAGACCCCAGCCGCTTTTGGCACAGCAGAAATTCCGCCTCGTCCTGCACCAAAGCCGCCGTTAGGGCCGGCGGGTTCCCTAGTCCTAAAAGGAACGCCCCGGCCCCGGCGCTCATATCCAGCAGGCGCACTCCCGGCCGCAGGAAATCCCGGACCTTTCGCTCATAGCTCCAGGGAAGCTTCTCTTTGGCCCCTGCCATCAGCTGTTCCTGTCCACCTGGTGAAAGGTTTTCAGGTTGCCGGTTTTCCCGCCGCGCTTCGAGAGCTCCTGTTCCACCTGCTCCAGGGTAATGCCCTGCTGAACCATCAGCACAGTCAGGTGGTACAGCAGGTCGCTGATTTCCAGCACAGTCTCCTCATTTTTGCCGTTTTTTGCGGCAATAATCACCTCGCCGCACTCCTCCGCGCATTTTTTCAGGATCTTGTCCAGCCCCTGGGCAAACAGATATCCTGTGTACGAGCCCTCCTGGGCGCTGGCCTGCCGGCTTTGCACCGTGGCGTAAAGCTCTTTTAGTTCTTCCATCATGACACCTCGCGTTTGAAAAATATTTTATTTATTATTAAAGGGCCTTTGCTGGTCTTGGTTTTAGCCAAGTCTCTCGCCCCTCGCGGTTCTTCCTTTCAGCTCTCGCCTGCAATCCGCTTATAAAAGCAGCTCTCTTTCCCTGTATGGCAGGCCGGGCCATTGGGCTTTACCCGTACCAGCAGTGTATCATCATCGCAGTCCGCCGCAATGCTTACCACCCGCTGGGTGTTCCCCGAGGTCTCCCCCTTATTCCACAGGGACTTCCTGCTGCGGCTATAGAACCAGGTATACCCGGTCTCCAGGGTCTTTCGCAGGGCCGCGCGGTTCATATAGGCCAGCATCAGAACCTGATGGGTATCCGCGTCCTGCACAATGGCGGGAATCAGCTCAGACTTAGAAAAATACCGGTCCAGTTCGTCCGCTATGGCCCCCTCTGTCTTGGGCTTTTTACCAGAGATCTTGTGGCACACTGCCACCGCCTCCCTTAAGTCCAGGGCGCCGGCATACACAGCCTTGCCCGCAATGGCCCCGTACAGGCCCAGGTCGTACAGCTCAATCAAGTCCAGCAGGCTGCTGACCCCCCCGCTGGCCACAATATTACAACCCACCGCCTGATTCAGCCGGTCCAGCATCTCCAGGTTTGGGCCCTGTTGGGTGCCATCCTGGCGGATGTCCGTGCAGATAATGTACTGCACACCCATGTCCTCCATCCGGCGGGCCAACTCAATATAGTCCGTGCCGCTCTGCTTCGTCCAGCCCTGGGCTGCGGCCCGGCCGTCCAGGGCGTCAATGCCCACCGCAACCTGCTTGCCAAAAGCCTTTACCGCCTGCCGCACAAAGTCTGGGTCCTCCAGGGCGGCAGAGCCTAGTATTACCCGAGAAATTCCCTTTTCCAGGTACCCGGCCACAGTTTCCATGCTGCGGATGCCGCCGCCTACCTCTATATTCATATTAACCGTTTCCGCCACCCGCAAAATCAGCTCCATATTCTCGGGCCGGCCGCTTTTGGCTCCGTCCAGGTCCACCATGTGCAGCCAGTGGGCCCCCTGTTCCTTAAAATGTAAAGCGGTCTCCACCGGGTCTGGGGCCACCACCTGGGCAGTGGCATAGTCTCCCCGCAGCAGGCGCACACACCGGCCCTGATGCAGGTCAATGGCTGGTAAAACAATCATCAATATCATCCCTTTCTATAGCGCATAAAATCATTTCGGCCCATCTGGCAGGAGCGGCAGTCTTAATTTCCCTGTGTCCGCTCCAAATAGCACCCCAGCAAATAATCAATATAGTCGCCCTTGCAAAAAAGCCGCTGGCTCTTTCTGTCTCCGCAGCACCGGGCCAACTCTCCCACTGGTACCGTAGCCCAGGCGTGCTGGCCAGGACTGCGGTTTTCGGCGTAGAATTCCAGGGCAGCCCGTGCGTTCTCTTCCGGAGAACGGCCCGGGGCCTTCAGGTTTCCCAGCAGCCAGTGGGGAGAAGGCGCGGTAAAATTGGGATAAACAGAAAAAGAACTATCAATATACAGCACTGGCTCTGCCTGGGCCATTTTCTGTGTGGTAGGATCCTCCAGCAGCTCCTCAACCAGCTCCCCCTCCGGCCGGCCAAACACCTCCCACAAGTCCGCCGCGCCCCAGTGCTTTAGGGAATACGCCGCCAGCCGGGGCGGAATCTTCTCCAGGTCCTCCGGGGTCAGCCACTGGGGGTAGAAGTCCCGGTTTTTCCCGTCGCAGCTGCCCTGATGCAGGAAAAAGACAAATTCTTTGCCCATCGCCTGGCAGCGGGCAGGCAGTGCTAAACGGTCTATCAGCTGGTCTAAAAAGGGCATCTGGTCCAGGTTGCTTTTGTTGACAAACACCTGTATCCGGGGCGCCAAACCATTTTCCAAAAGCCGGTCTATGGCGGTCAAAAGGTCCTGGTAGGCCCCAGGACGGCCGCTCATCCGGTCGGTAACCTCTTCTCCTCCAAAAAAGGTGAGCTGTACTACATCCACTCCCAGGGACCGCAGCCACTGGGGGTAGTCCCTATCCCGAGCCAGACGGGGCACGCTGGCCAGCTCAAAATGATCCCGCTTCTCCCCAGGAGTAGAGAGCGCGCCGCACAGCTGCCAGAGTTCCCGGTAGTCGCCGGTCATGTCCGGCTCCCGGTACCAGTCGTATACAGCCAGCCGCTGGGTGTGGGGGCGAAAAGCCTCTGCCACAAAGCGCAGGTCCTCTGGCCCCAGGCCCGCGTTGGGCCCCCAGCCCAGCCAGCAGTGGCGGCAGCGGTTGGGGCAGCCGTGCATATCCAGGGCAATGGTAAGATGCTCATATTTCATTACAGGCTTCCTCCTGTTTCGCGATTTCCGGGGATCATTATAGCACAAATCCTGGCAAAATAAAAGGGAATTTCGCTTTTATTCACAAGCCCTGTCACCCCATGGAAATGCCGTCTGTAATCCCCAGGGCTTTTCTTGGGAGATAAACTGTTTTCATGAAAAAACCAACTCCACTTTATCCCCTCTCCTAACCAGAAACTATTGACACTAAAACCGGGCATATAGTATAATATAATGCGATACCATAAATGCAATATCAAGCCGGACTCACCCAGGACCGGAAACACGGAAAAGACAGCGCTGCCCTAATTAAAAGCGCAAAGCGGTTTTCCAAAAGGCTTTGTCCCCGGTGCGGCCCTTCGAAGCGTTGGAATGGAGACTGTCTATGAAAACGAAGCCTAGCAGAAAAGGAATTAATTGGAAGGGCCAGACCCTTCTCGTATCCATTGTGTTGGTCTTTTGCGTTTTGGGAACCGTGGTATACACCATCTCTCAAAAAATTTCCCAGGAAATGTCTTCCTCCGCTATTCAGAACCTGCGTGAAAGCCTGGACCTGATTCAATATACTATCGAGGCTATTCTGCGCAGCGAGGCGGACTTTCAGACCCTAATCGCCCAGGAGATCGCCAGGGCGGAGGACCCCGAGTCTTATATCCGTGCTTATGAAAAAAACCAGACCATGTCAAAGATGTCTCTCATCCTCTCTGGAAAAACCCAGGGCGTTTCCAATACAGGCGAACCCTTTACTGAAGAAGGGCTGGACTTCTCCGCGGGAGGGACTGTGGGAGAGTTCGCTGTTTCACAATCCTATATCAATTATATGGGCACCTGGTCTTATACCATAAAATCTCCTGTTCAGCGGGAAGGTCAGGAAATTGGAACCCTTTACGCTGAATATGTGTTCGACGCCATTGACCAGTCTCTTCCCAACGGCTTCTATAACCAGCAGGCTACCCTCTACATCATGGACGCGGAAAGCCAGCGCTTTGTTTTAAAGCCCAAGGGAATGGGCCAGCGAAGCGCCGGCCATTTGAACCTAAGCGATTTCTACCGGGCAAACAATATTCTGAATTTGGACATTCAGTCAGAGGTGGAAACATGCCTAAGGCAGGGAGAGCCTATTCTGTTTTACCATGACATTCGGGAAGTACAGGCCCTTAACTATATGTGGCCAGTAAACGACGGCACCCTCTTTTTGGTGGGTTATGTGCCTGTAGAGGCTATCCAGCAGGAGGGCCGGACAGTCAACCAAAATATTTACTTTGTGGTGGCATTCATGCTGGCCGCGTTTTTCCTGTGTATTGGCCTGTATTATCTTAGCAGAAGGCAGCAGAACAAACTACAGCAGGAGCGGGAGGCCGAACGGCGGCTTCATAACCAGCAGCTGTCCGAGGCGCTACAGGCCGCCCAGATCGCCAGCCAGTCCAAGACCACCTTCCTTTCCAATATGTCCCATGACATCCGCACGCCAATGAACGCGGTTCTAGGTTTTGCGACGCTGCTCTCCACAGACGCGGAAAATCCGGTAAAGGTACGGGAATACACCAAAAAGATTATGGCTTCCGGCCAGCACCTTCTCAGCCTAATTAACGATATTTTGGATGTTTCCAAAATTGAAAGTGGGAAAGTGGTCCTAAGCTTTGAAAGTTTTGCCCTCAGCGACGTACTCTCCTCTGTAGACGCCATTATCCAGCCCATGGCCAAAGCCAAAGGGCAGGAATTCCACGTAGATGTGTCTGGGGTCCGGCATGAGTATCTGGTGGGGGACGAGACGCGCATCAACCAAATTTTAATTAATCTCCTTTCCAACGCCGTAAAATACACGCCGGACAAAGGCCATATTTGGCTGCGGGTTGTTGGCCTCAAGCAGCATTCCAGCCAGTATGAGCATATCCGTATTGAGGTGGAGGACACTGGCTATGGCATGACGCCGGAATATCTTACCCATATTTTTGACGCCTTTACCCGGGCGGAAAACAGCACTACCAACAAAATTCAAGGCACTGGGCTGGGTATGGCCATTACCAAAAGCATCGTGGAGCTGATGGGAGGCACCATTGAGGTATTTAGTGAAGTAGACAAGGGCTCCCTCTTCCGGGTAGAACTGGAGCTGGGGATTCAGGAAGAGCACCGGGACCGGCAGTTCTGGGAACGGCAGGGAATCACCCGGGTTCTGGCAATCGACGGGGACCAAAAGAGCCTAGAAAATATCCGTACACTAATGGAGGACACCAGCCTTTCCTTTTCCGAAGCCGCCAGTACCAAGGAAGCCATCCACTGGCTGAACAGCGGCGAAACCTGCCAGCTGGTTCTGCTGGACTGGGAGAGCAGCGGAGCGCAGCAGGCCAAAGCCCTGCGCGACGCCCTGCCTGACGCCACCTCTCTGGTGCTTTTGGCAGACCCCAGAGACCTGGACGTGGAAGAGGCGCTTCCAGCAGGCCATACGGGCCTGCTTACAAAGCCCTTTTTTGTCTCGGCGCTTCGAGAAAAGGTGGCTGAGATGTGGGGGGACAACGAGGAAACAGGCCAGGAAAATCCAGCGGACAACAGCCTACAGGGGCTTCACTTCTTGGCGGCAGAGGACAATGCCATTAACGCGGAAATTCTTACCGATCTGCTGGAGCTGGAGGGCGCTACCTGCGAACTAACAGAAAATGGGCAGCTGGCGGTGGAACGTTTCCAGCAGGCAGCACCAGGAGAGTTCGACGCCATTTTGCTGGATGTACAAATGCCTGTGATGAACGGCCACCAGGCTGCCAGGGCCATCCGTGCCCTACAGCGGGCGGATGCGGCGGAAATTCCCATTATTGCCATGACGGCCAACGCCTTTGCCGAGGACGAGAAAGAGGCGCTAAGCGCCGGCATGGACGCCCATGTACCAAAGCCCCTTAGTATGGAGCTTTTGAAGAAGGTTATCAGCCAATGCAGCAAACGAAAGGAAGATCGGTGAAATCAGCATGAAGAAGAAACTGCACCGCATAGGGCTTGCCCTCTGTATGGCGGCACTGATTCTTATGCCGGCCTGCGCGGAACCTTCCCCGCCGACAAACCTTATTTCCAAAAGGAATGAACCAGAAAGAATCGTTGAACTATTCAGCCCCATGGAGAAAACCGATCCCGACGCGGAAAACCTTGCCAGGACCGCCTCGGACCTGACCATCGCCATGGCGGAGGACGCTTTGGGCGTTACCGTGACTTACCACACCTATACTGCGGAGGATCACCAGGATAAGACATACGACCAAGTGGCCCTGGACCGTGCCCGTAATAATATGGACGACATTTACCTACTAAACCCAGATACCGTGCTGGCCCTGGGAGCGGAAGACCTGCTTATGGACCTTTCAGGGCTGGAAAGCGCCAAAAATCTGCGGGATATTGTGCGAACCGCCAATACGGTAAACGGCAAGCTGGTAGCCATTCCCCAAGAGGTGGTGGCCTATGGTCTGTTTATCAATAAAACCATGTTTGACCAATACCACCTGGAACTGCCAGAAACCCCGGAGGATTTTTTAGAGTGCTGCCGGGTGTTTAAAGAAAACGGCGTTGAAACACCTGTGGGCGCCAACCGCTGGTGGCTGGAAAACTTTGTCTTTGCGCAAGCCTATGCGGACCTGTACAACGGCGGAAATACCCAGGGGGAGATTGAGGCCCTGAACAGCGGCAAGGCCAGGTATAGCGACTATATGCGCCCAGGTTTTGCGTTTTTACAGACACTTATTGACCAAGGGTATATTGACGCGGAGAAAGCCCGGGTTAGCGAGGCCATTGAGGGAGAAGGACAGGATTTTCTAGACCAAAAGACCCCCATTGTAATGGCCTACTGGGGCGCGGCAAACACAGAAACCGCCTATGGGAAAACAGATTTTGAAATGATGGTTATCGGCTTTCCCAGCAGCCGGGGGCAGATGCCGGTGATGTCCATGACGGG
>JAAWSH010000045.1 GCA_022801475.1 Acutalibacter sp.
CACCCGGACCGGCCTGCCCTGCCGGGTGGAAAACAACGCCCGCTGCTGCGCCCTGGGCGAAGAGCTGTTCAGCGGCAAGCTGCGGCCCGAGACCTTTGCCTATTTTCTCGTCTCCCGGGGTGTGGCCTGTCCTCTGGTCATCAGGAACCGGCTGTATTCTGGGGAGATGGCAGGCGCCGGCGAGGTGGGCCATATGGTGGTGGACCGCTTTGGGTTCACCTGCCCCACCTGCGGAAACCGGGGGTGCCTGGAGGGAGTCTCCAGCGAGCTGGCCATTCGCAACCGGTGCATCCAGACCATTCAGGCAGACATTCCCACCCTGCTGCGCACTGTGTGCAAAGATCCCTTAAACCCCAGTATGGAGGAAATCTTGCAGGTACAGCAAAGCCGGGACCGGGTGGTGTGTTCCATTATGGAGGACGCAGTTACCTACCTGGGCATTACGCTGGCCAATGTGATTAACCTTATCAACCCGCCCCTGGTGATTGTGGACGGCCGCATTATGCAGAGCCAAGAAAACCGGCAGATGCTTATGGACGTGACCAGGAAGAACCTGTTTTCTTTAAACGAGGAGGAAGTGGACATTGAATTTGTCCCCTTCGATAAGTTCCGCGCGGCCAAGGGCGCGGCGGCCCTGGCCATTCAAAAATTTGTGTTACAAGAAGGAAGGTAGAAATACATGGAAAAATTTCGTGTGGCGATTATTGGCTGCGGCCGGATCTCGGTGACATACCGGAAAGCCTTTCAGGACAACGCAGACCTGGTCCAGGTGTGCTACGCGGTGGACAAGGACCTAAGCCGCGCCCAAAACTTCGCGGCCCAGTTTCAGGGCTGTGGGGCCAGCGACCGGCTGGAGGACCTGCTGGCAGCCCGGCCGGACGCGGTGCACATCTGCACCCCGCATTTTCTGCACAAGGAGCAGGCAGTGGCCTGCCTAAAAGGGGGCTGCCATGTGTTAACAGAAAAGCCCATTGCCCTTTCCATGGCCGACGCCCAGGAGATGATTGATACAGCCCGGGCCTGCGGCAGGCAGCTGGGGGTCATTTTTCAGAACCGCTATATCGAGGGAGTACAGGAGGCCAAACGGCTGATCCAGTCCGGGGCTTTTGGGCCCATTCGGGGGGCGTGGAGCAGCCTGGCCTGGCACCGGCCGCCCTCTTACTATGAATGCGACTGGAAGGGCAGCTGGGAAAAAGAAGGGGGCGGCGTGGTCATTGACCAGGCCATTCACAGCCTGGACCTGGTGCGCTACCTGATGGGCTGCCAGGCCAGCAGGGTACAGGGGCATATCTCCCGGCGCATCCTCACCAACATTGAGGTGGAGGACGAGGCGGACGCGGCCATTACCTTTGAAAACGGCGCGGTATACGGCTTTTTTGCCTGCAATTATTATGTGAAAAACAGCCCCATCCGGGTGGAAATTAGCGGAGAAAAGGGCCGCTGCCTGCTGACCGAGTCCGAAATGGAAATTGAGCTGGAGGGCCAGGCGCCCTACAAGGTGCTGCCCGCCCCCCGGGAAAACGGCGGCGAAAGCTACTGGGGTTCTTACCACAGCGTGCAGGTCCGGGACTTTTATGAAAAGCTGGCGGCGGGAGAGCCTGTTCCCGTAGACCCAGAGGACGCGGCCAAAACCCTGGAGCTGGTGCTGGGGCTATATACCTCAGCCAAAGAGAACCGAACCGTGGAAATCCCTCCCGCACACGCTTAAAAGAGGCAGCCGCATCGTTGATAGTAAACACACTTAAAAATCGGTATGTACCGATTTTTAAGCTGGGCGACTACGCCGCCTGGTTCAAAAGAGGTATTCTAGCTCTTTTGAACTGTGTTAACTATAACTTCCATAAACAATGCTGGAGAAATGACAAGCGCCCCCGCATACCTGTGTTTTCACCTGTATGCGGGGGCACTCGCGTCCACAAAGAGCCTCCCAAAACAAAGAGAAAGAGCGGAACGTCTCAACGTCCCGCTCTTTCTCTATTCTATTTCAAAATCCATGAAGAACATACTCCCTTGGGTTTCGCGAAGTGTTAGGAGTTTGCCCAGCGCTCGTACGCGGCCTGCTGAATCTGAACATACTCTTCCAGGCCCATGTTCTCGATGTTCTTCACATAGCTGTCCCACTGGTCAAAGCTCTGCTTGCCGGTGATGAACTGCACCTTCATCTCGTCCACATAGGTAACAATGTCGGCGCTCAGGGCGTTCAGCCGGTCCTGCTCTTCCGTGGTGTAAGAGAAGCTGGCCAAGCCCTCTACCTGATAATAGGGCATAACCGCGTCCCAGGCCTCGAAGCAGGCGTCTGTCAGGCGGGCCCGCTCAAAGGCCTCGGTGGTAAACACCGGGCAGCCGCCGCCGGCAAACCCAATGGCGTATTGGCCAATGGCCTGGGGACGGTTCAGGCCATCCGGGTTGTTGGTCACGTACTCGGTCATGGCATAGGTTCCGTCGCCGTTGTCAATATAGGTAACACCTTCCTCTCCCAGCCACAGCAGCTTAGCGCCCTCTTCGCCGTAGTAGTAGTCAATCCACCGCATACTCTCCTTGGGATAGGGGTTGGTGCTGGAAATGGCGAAAGCACCGGAGCCAAAGGTGGTGCCCAAATTATTAAACACCCGGGTGCCATCTTCATTGGCCAGGGGTGGGGCAGCCTTGAACTCGTCCATGTGCTGGGCTCCAATGATCTCGGGGTTATTGTTGTGGAACACAGCGCCAATCAAGTCCTGTTCGCCCTTTGACGTAAAGGTGGGAATATCCTGGGTGAACATCTCGGGGTCAATAAGGCCCTTGCTGTACAGGCCGTTCACCCACTGAAGCTGGGCCTTGAAATTGTCGGAAACAGCAAACATCCGGATCTTCCCGGACTCGTCCAGATCCAGGTAAGAGTTAAGCACGTTCCGGCCCAGGCTGCCAATGCCAAAGGAGCCGTTGGTAGCGTGGAGAATGCTTTTTCCGCTGGCCCGGTCAGAGTAGGGAATCTCATCATTGGGGTCGCCGTTCCCGTTGGCGTCCTGCTCTTTAAAGGCCACCAGCACGGCCTCCAGCTCTGCCAGGGTGGTGGGCATTTCCATGTTCACATTTTCCAGCCAGCGAGTGTTGATCCAGTTGTACTCTCCGGTACCCTCTTCGCAAAGAGAACGAGAGGGCAGGGTGTAGATATTCCCGTCCGGCATGGTAACGCACTTCTTCATGTCCGGTACCTCTTCAAAACGGGCGGTCAGGTTAGGGGCGTACTGGTCGATCAGGTCGTTCATGGGCACCAGCAGGCCTTTAGAGCCATAGTTCACCTGGTCGCCCACAGAAAGGCCCGCCCGGTAGAAAATGTCCGGGTATTCGCCGCCAGCCAGCAGCACGTTTTTCTTTTCGGCATAGCCCTGGTTGGGGGCGGTTGTCCACTCAATGTGGATATTAGAGAGCTCTTCGTACTTGGTAAAGCAATATACGTCCTGCCAATCTTTGTGGGTGACGTTCTGGTTGCCAAAACCGGTAATGGTGATTTTCTCATTGACAATGGGGTAGCCTGTCTCGTTAAAATTGCTATCCTCCGCCTGGGCCTCGGAGCTTACAGCCGAGCTTTTGTCTCCGCTACTCTCTGTGGAGGAATTGGTGGAAGCGGAAGAGGAGCCCGAGTTTGTGGAAGTACAGGCGCTCAATGTCAAGAGAGCGGCAAGCAGAGCTGCCAGAACTTTTACTTTTTTCATAATGACAATTCCTTTCAAAATGTGATGGATTCACAGGTTTTCCCGCGCCCAAAGGAATGGGCGCCGCTTTGGTTTTCGTCCGAAAGCCTTTCTTGTTTTTATCCCTCCTTAGCCTTTAATTGCGCCCAACATAACGCCTTTGACAAAATGCTTTTGTATAAACGGATATACCATCAGAACCGGGACGCTGGCCACAATAATGAGGGAGTACTTAATTCCCTCGCCCTGCATCACCTGTTCTGTGAATCCCTGGGTGTCCACCAGGTCCTGCACCTGAGAGAGCAGGAGAATTTCCCGAAGGAATATCTGAAGCGGAAACTTTTCCCGGGTGGATAGATACAGCAGCGCCTGAAAATACTGGTTCCAGTGGGCTACCCCATAAAACAGGCAGATCACCGCGATAATGGATTTGGACAGGGGCAGCACCACCCGAAACATAATCTGCCAGTTGCTGGCTCCGTCTATTTCCGCTGCCTCAATGAGGGAATCGGGGATACTGTTTTGGAAAAAGGTGCGCATAACCACCAGGTTGTACATAGAGATAGCCCCGGGGATGATCATGGACCACACAGTGTCCAGCAGGCCGCAGCCTTTTACCACCAGGTACCGGGGGATCATGCCGCCGTTAAAGAACATGGTGAACGCGAAAAACATGGTAATCACCGTGCGCCCGTACAGGTCCTTTTTGGAAAGGGTATAAGCCCCGAAAAACGTGAGGATAAAGTTGATTCCCGTGCCCAGCACCACCAGAATGATGGAATTTTTATACCCAATCAGAATGTCCTGGTGCTCCAGTATTTTGGCGTAGGAATTCAGGGTGAACCCCACAGGGATCAGCTTCATCTGCCCCTGTAAAACCGCGAAGGGGTCTGAGAACGAAGCGCTGACCACATAGATGAGCGGGTATGCCACCAGCACAAAAAGGATGGAGCAGAGCACCAGATTCACTGTGTCAAACACCCGGTCGCTGCCGGTCTTTTCGATCTTATTCATCATGTTGTCTCCCCCATTTCCTTAGAATAGGCTGGTTTCGCTTGCCTTTTTGGAGATCGTGTTCACAATCACCAGAAGCACGCAGTTGATAACGGAATTGAACAGGTCAATGGCCGCCGCAAAGGAGAACTGGGCTTCTACCAGGCCGGCCTCGTACACATAGGTAGAGATGATTTGAGAGGTGGACAGGTTCATGTCGTTCTGCATCAGGTACACCTTTTCAAAGCCAATGCTCATAATGCTGCCGCACTGCATAATCAGCAGGATAATGGCTGTGGGCAGCAGCCCCGGCAGGGTAATGTGCCATATCCGCTTCAGCCGGGACGCCCCGTCCACAATGGCCGCCTCATACAGGCTGGAATCAATGCCCGCAATAGCCGCTATGTAGATGATAGAGCTCCACCCTGTGCTCTGCCATACACCGGACCACACGTACAGGTGCCGGAACCACCCGGGCTCGGACATAAAGAAGATGGGCTCTACCCCCAGGGAACTAAGCATATGGTTTACAATGCCTGTGCGGGGCGAGAGCATGTTGGTCATCATGCCCACTACGACTACAACGGAAAGGAAGTGGGGCGCGTAGGTCACCATTTGCATGGTTTTTCGAAATTTGTTGGAATTCAGCTCGTTGAGCATAATTGCCAAAAGAATTGGCATGGGGAAGGATACCACCAGCTGGTACAGGCTGAGCACCAGGGTGTTTACCAGCAGCCGCTGGAAATAATAGGAATTGAAAAACCGCTGGAAATGCTTGAACCCCACCCAGTTACTTCCCGTCACGCCATCCAGGGGGTTAAAGTCCCGAAAGGCGATCTGTACGCCATACATGGGCAGATAGTGGAACACAACGAAATATGCCAGCACTGGCAGCAGGCACAGATACAGCTGCCAATACTTCCGGCCAGAACGCTTCATCAGCCGGATATTGTTTTGGATGATTCCCGTCTTAGCCATCAGAACGCCTCCAGTTTGATAGTTCCCGCACCCTTACATAAAGAATTGAGACACATGGTCCCGGGTCTTTAGGATGCCCCGCTTCACCTTGTCCTCGGTGCCGCTCCACACCGGGTCCTCATGCTCAATGCAGATGGAGCCCAGGTAGCCGGTTTGATACAGGCTGTCCACAATGCGGTTCCAGTCCAGGTCTCCCAGGCCCGGCAGCCGGTGCATCCACCACTTGCTGTTTTGCAGGGCGCCCCGGGTCCGCAGCTGGTTCCAATCCATATGGGTGTCCTTGGCGTGGAAATGGAAAATCTTGTCTTTAAACTTAAAGATATTTTCATAGGGGTCGATCATCTGCCATACCAAGTGGGAGGGGTCGTAGCACAGGCCGATATGGTCGCTATTCAGCCGGTCAAAGAGCATTTCCCACAGGTCGGGGCTGGTGGCGATATTGCCCATCATAGGGCAGTTTTCCCAGCAGAGACGGACATTGTGCTTTTCCGCCTCCTCTAAAAATTCCTTGGCCAGCTCCACACAGGCGTCCACGCTGTTCTCCGGCCGAAAGCCCATGCCCACAAAGGCGGCTTTGGTCACGCCGGTGGAGCAGACGATCTTCTCAATGCCCAGGGCCCCGGCAAAGCGAATGCGCTCCTTTAGGGCGTCCTGGTGCAGCTTTGCCTCTTCTTCGTTTTCACTAAGGAAGTTCCGGCAGTAGATCATGGTGTGGATCTCCACCTTGCCCTGGCCCAAAACCTTTTCAAAAACAGCCTGGTCCATGGGGATGGCGGGGCCCACGTCCAGCTCGTGGATGCTGTTTTCCGCCGCCCAGTCCGCAATAACTTCTAACTGTTTTACCCCAACATCGGTCAGACTGTTGGTCAAAAGACTCATTTTCATGGTATATTCCTCCTGTTTATAGGATGGTGATCCAGCGTTTGATTTGAGAAGCAGGCACCCCTGCTTCTCAAAAAGTACGCGCGTACTTTTGCCCCGAAAAACCGGGGAAAAGGGTTACAGTTCCACCGTGCGGCCCGTTTCGCTGGCCTCCAGAATTTTGTCCAGAATCTCTTGGATATACAGTGCCCGCTCAAAGCTGCGGTCCGGCTGGCGGCCGGTTTTCACGCACTCTATAAATTCCTTAATCTCGGCGTTAAACCAGGGCTTCGTCACCAGCTCTTCCGGCACCTGCACGATCTCTGTACCCCCTGCGTAGCCGCCCTCCTGGTCTTTAAACCATACCTCTACCTGGCTGGGCTGGTCGTCCCGAAACAGCATCATGCCACCCTCTCCATACACCTCGATGGTGTGCCTGCACACCCCTAAGCGGCTGGCCACAAAGGACGCCAGTGCGCCGCTTTCAAACCGCAGGTTAAAGGCCGCGCTGTCGTCATTGGTCACTGAACCCATGCCCTCTCCGAAGATCTGCTCCCGCTGAGGGATGGTGCGGCTGAGAAAGCCCTGCACTGCCTGCACCTTTCCGCTGGCTCCGCCCAGGACCCAGTCGCACAGGTCAATCATATGGCAGCCAAAGTCCGCCAGGGCCCCTGTGCCGGAAAGGTCCTTCTGCATCCGCCACTCCAGTTTCACCGCTGGGTTGGCTATGCGGCAGCCCCCCAGGGTCTCCCGCCAGGTGTGGATTTTCCCCAGCCGGCCCGCGTCAATCTGCTCCTTCATCCAGCGTACTGCCGGAATGCCCCGGTAGCTAAAGCCAATCATCTTCACTCGGTCTGTGCATTTGCCATAGCGCACCGCCTGGGCGCAGGCCCCGGCGTCGGTACTAAGGGGCTTCTCACACAAAACATGCTTACCCTTTTCCAGCGCCCGGACCACCAGGGGCACGTGGGCATAGTTGGGCACACAGATGCTCACTGCGTCCACCTGGTCCAAAAGCTCGTCAAAGGTGCCGCAAACCGTCACGTCCAGGTCCCTCTCCTTTGCCCACTGAGCCGCCCGACCGGGGACGATGTCGTACAGTGCCACCAGCTGGCAGTCCTCTTGGCAGGCGCGGTAGCCGTTGACGTGGCTATTGGCAATTCCCACCGTGTAGCCGGTGCCGGCAATTCCAACCTTGATCTTCTCCATGATTTTTTCCTCCATCGGTCTTTATTTATTTAAAAGCTTTTATTTTATCAGCACAGGCTGTGCATTTCCTAAAAGCCGATGCATCTCTGTCTTATAGTTCTCCACCCCCGGCTGGTCAAATGGGTCTACCCCCAGAATCACCGAGGAATAATAACAGGCTAGCAGGAAAAAATACAGCAGTTCTCCCAGGTGGAAAGCGTCCAGCCTTTCTACTTCCAGCACCATGCAGGGCACCCCGCCCTGGCTGTGGGCCTTCAGCGTGGCCTGGTAGGCGCACTCGTTGATCTCATGGAAGGTCTTTCCATCCAAGTAATCAAAGCCGTCCCAGAGCTCCGGCTCCCTGTCCACCTCCCGGTCCGCCGGCGGTTTTTTTATGTGGAGAAAGGTCTCCAGCATCTGCCGCCGGCCCTGCTGTAAATATTGTCCTACAGAATGCAGGTCCTCTGTAAAAGAGCACACTGCCGGAAAAAGCCCCGTGCCCTTTTTTCCCTCGCTTTCGGCAAAAAGCTGCCTCCACCACCTGCCCAGGGCCTCTAGCTGGGGCTCGAAGAAGGAAAGCACCTCAATGCCCAGGCCCTTTTCCATCAGTGCGTTTCGGGCCAAAGCATAGCGCTTGGCGTCCTCCCTCAAAGGCCCGCCGGAAAGGTAATCCCGCTGGGCTTGGGCCGCGCCCTCAATAAGCCGGTCTATGTCAATTCCCGCCACTGCCGCAGGCAGCAGTCCCACTGGAGTAAATACCGAGTACCGCCCCCCCACGTCCTGGGGAAAGGGCAGATACCGGTAGCCCTTCTCTTGGCTAAGCCGGTGCAGCTCGCCGTCCTCCACGGTGGGGGTGGTGATGATCCGCCGGGCCGCCTCCTCTGACGAATACCTGCTTTCCATATAGTGGCGCAGCATCCGGAAGCTTAGCCCAGGCTCCAGGGTCTTGAAATTTTTGGCAATCACGTTTATGTACACGGACCGGTTCCCAATACGCCGGATCAGATCCTCATAGTAAGCGGCGGAGAGATTCAGAGCCGCATAGAGAATTTCCGGCCCGCCAGGGGAAGCTACATCCTGGGGACTGAGGGCCTCAATAACCGCCCGGGCCCCTTGATTAGAGCCGCCCAAGCCTACCACTACAAACACCTGGGCGTTTTCACGGATCTCTTTCGCCAGCGCTTTCACCTGCTGCCGGATGGCAGGCCCGGCCCAATCCTCGGTATGAATCCAGCCCAGCATCTCGCTGTCAAAAGCGTTTTTATCCACGGTTTCCAGGGCCTGCCGGTGCCGCTGGGCGCTGGCCAAATGCTCCTGCTCTGTCAAATAACTTTCTATGTGTTTTACGCAAAGTTTCATAGTCACTCTCCTGTTCTGTTCTAAAAAGCACACCTGCCGGCCTGCTGGGAGGGGCGACCCGCCAGAATTCAATTAATTAATCTTATTAAATTAATTCTTTCCTTAAGAATACACATACACAGGCTATTTGTCAATATATTTTTGCTTTTTTCCTTTTTGCATGACTTTTTTGTTAATTTATTGTTTAAAATGACGGAGATTTTTTTAAATTATTTTCG
>JAAWSH010000046.1 GCA_022801475.1 Acutalibacter sp.
CCGCCCCCAGCCCTTGGCGGCAGAAAGCTCTCTCGTGAAACACAAAAGAGACCAGGCCAAAAAACACCTGGAAGGCCGCCAGAGCGGCAAACTCCTCCTCCAGCTCCCGACTTATCAGAAAGGCCTTCAGGTCCTCCGCCACGCCAAACCAGGCCCCGGCCATATCCGGGGTATAACGGGCTGTGACAGAGCTCTTATTGTCCCGGTACAAGTAGACCGTCTCCTGGGTAAAAGCGTACACTGGCCCACAGGCGCAGCAGCACAGATTAAAAAATTTGTCCTCCATCAGCCGCCGGGAGCCGCAGGCCAAACGGTTCCTCTCCACAAACTCCCGTCTATAAAGCTTGCCGTGCAGAGACACCATAAAGGCCTGGGAGAAAAAGGCCCGGAAGAGAAAATCCACCTGCCGGCGTGCCCCGGCAGACTCGGCCTCAGGGGCCACCCGGCCGAATAATCCCCCCTCCGGCCCTTGCCTGCACGCTCCGCCCAGGACTACGTCCGCCTCCTCCCGCCGGGCCAGCTCCGCCAAAAGACCCACCGCGCCGGGGCCGGCCAGCAAGTCGTCGGAATCCATAAACATCAAGTATTCTCCCCGGGCCAGGGCCATGCCAGTGTTTCGGGCCGGACCCGCCCCCTGATTTTCTGTATGAAGCACCTGCCAGTCCTTGTGTTCCTGGGCATACTGCTCACAAATGGCGGAGGAAGCATCCGTAGAACCATCGTCCACCAAAACCACCTCCAGGGCTGGATCGTCCTGGGCCAAAATACTTTCCAGACAGGCAGGCAAATATGCTGCCGCGTTGTAAACCGGAATGATTACACTAATAAAAGGATCTCTCATAAAAAACCCCCTTGTCAAAAAAAGCACCCAAACCCACGCCAAAAACCAGGAAGGGTTTGTGGGTCGTTTTATTTGGGCAGATAAGGACTTCCGCCTTTCTTCACGCCTTGCGGGTCATGGTAAATCGGTCTCTCCACCCCGTGGACAATATACACATTATTATAGTCCATCCCTCCCCGCTTTTCAATGTAAAATACCTCTTTCTTTTTTCGCCATTTTATGATAGAATATGAGGTGTAAATTATAGTAATAAGGAGGTTCCTTATGAGCGAGAAAGTGCAGGCTCAAAACCGGATGGGCACAGAGAAGATGCTGCCCCTCATTTTTTCCATGGCCCTGCCCGCCATGTTTTCCATGCTGGTGCAGGCCCTTTACAACATTGTGGACACGTACTATGTCTCAAAGGTCAGCGAAAAGGCCATGTCCGCCGTATCCCTGGCCTTTCCCCTGCAAAACCTGCAAATCGCCTTTGCGGTAGGCACCGCAGTGGGCGTTACATCCCTGATCTCCCGCAGGCTAGGGCAGGGACGCCGGGCAGAGGCCGGCGCCGCGGCTGTGCACGGCATTTTGCTGGGGCTCGTCACCTGGCTGGCCTTTGCGGTGTACGGCGCGTTTTTTACCACACCCTTTTTTGAGATGTTCGAGTCCGACCCGGAAATTGTCCACATGGGTGACCAATACATCTCTATCTGCTGCATCTTTTCCTTTGGCAGCTTTGTGGTGGTCATGCTAGAAAAGATCCTACAGGCCACAGGCAACATGTTTTGGCCCATGATTTTCCAGCTGGTGGGCGCTGTGGCCAATATCTTGTTGGACCCCGTCTTTATTTTTGGCTATTTCGGCCTTCCGGCTATGGGCGTCACCGGCGCGGCGGTGGCTACCGTGAGCGGACAGATTCTTTCTATGCTGCTGGCCATTCTGGTTATATCCCGCCAGGAGCACGCCATTGACATCCGTTTCAAAGGCTTCCGCCTGGACTGGAAAACCGTAAAAGACATCTACGCCGTGGGGCTGCCCGCCATTGTCATGCAGGCCATTGGTACCGTAATGAATATGGCCATGAACGGCATTCTCTCTGGTTTCTCCACCGCGGCCTATACTGTGTTTGGACTATACTTCAAGCTACAGTCCTTTGTGTTTATGCCTGTGTTTGGCCTTACCCAGGGGCTGCTGCCCATTATGGGCTACAACTATGGCGCGCGAAACAAGAAGCGCCTAAATGCCGCTCTGCGCCAGGGTTGCGTCATTGCCCTGGTGATCATGACCGCCGGTATGCTGGCATTTCTGCTTTTGCCAAATCATCTGCTGGGTATCTTCAACGCTTCCCCAGAACTTCTAGCCATTGGTGTGCCGGCCCTGCGCATCATCTGCACCTGCTTTTTGTTTGCCGCCCTGGGCATTGTATCTTCCACCCTATTTCAAGCCACGGGCCGGGGTACCTACAGCCTGGTGGTCTCCCTTATGCGCCAGCTGGTGGTTTTGGTGCCGGCCGCATGGCTGCTGGCCCAAACCATTGGGCAGGTTTCAGCCGTGTGGTGGGCCTTCCCCATTGCGGAAACCTTCTCTTTGTTAGTAAGTATTATTTTTTATATCCGATTGAACAAAAAGGAAATCAGCAAAATGGACATTATAGAATAAATTACAAATTGCCTCTGTCGAAATATGCAGAAAAAGGGCGCATTTTATAAATGCGCCCTTTTTTGACACGTAGTTACAGTTTATTCTTACCGTTTTTTCGCATTTAGGCCTTGCGAGAAAGCTCAAACTATGGTAAGATTTATTCACATCAAAAAGCCACTAGGAGGTTTGGCATGGAAAAACAAATAAAAATACTCATTTGTACGGAAGAAGACGAATGGAACCCAGAAACGCTGGAACTCATCCAGCAGCGGGGAGGCGCCGCCATCCTGGTAGAAAAGCACGGAGGTACCACGCTGGAGCGCATTGCCCATGAAAAGCCCCAGATTGTTCTAATGGACCTGTTCATGCCTGGCAGAGACGCCATTGGAGTGATGCGCGAGGCGGCGAAGCTGCCGGACCTGGACCGTCCGGTTTACATTATCGCCGCCCCTTACACCACACCGATGCTAGAGCGTGAGGTAATGGCCGCAGGCGCCGCCTACTTCGCTCTTTCTCCCTACAAGAAAGAGGAAATGGTGGAACGCATGTTTTCCATTTACGCTACCAGGGGCAAGCATTTCAGCACAGAGCCCGCGGACCCGGGCCTGAAGCTGCAAATTACCGAGATCCTCCATCAAATCGGTGTGCCCGCGCACATCAAAGGCTACTACTACCTTCGTGACTCCATTTTAATGGCCATAGCGGACCCAGAGATTATCAATTCGGTTACCAAACGGCTGTACCCCAGTGTGGCAAAAATCTATAATACCACCAGCTCTCGGGTAGAGCGGGCCATCCGCCATGCCATCGAAGTAGCGTGGGACCGGGGAGACGTAGAGGTGCTTACCTCTTACTTTGGCTACACCATACATACTTCCCGGGGAAAGCCCACCAATAGCGAATTTATCGCTCTGATCTCGGACCGGCTGTGCCTGCGGGCGGCAGGGACCTCGTAAGCCAGGGGGGCAGTGCCGCTGCCCTAGCTTTCGCCTACCACTGACAGTACTATATCATAGTATATGTGGAAAAATTGTCGAAACATGGGGTGAAATCGCGTTTGTTGTAAAAAAATTTTGAACAAAGGCTATATCCTGTGATTTTTTGGAAGAATTTGGGGTGAAAGCTCATTATGTGGGGGCCCGGCTACCGGGTCCCCCGTTTCTTTTTCAGGCGTTTCGCGGCCATTCCTCCACGAGTTGTCAACCACTTTTCCCCTTCCACCGCAACCAGGGGGAACAGCGAAAGCCCTGCCACCAGCAGCCACTGCACAGGGTTCAGGGCAGCGGTTTTGAAGATGGCGGAAAGGGGCGGAAACACCAGCACGCTTACCATCAAAAAGGCGCAAACCCCACAAGCTAAGTTCAGCTTTTTGTTGGAAAAGAGGCCTGCCTCCAGCACCGAGCGGGAAGAGCGCATGTTAAAGCTGTGGACCAGTTGGGAGAGACTGAGCACCCCAAAAGCCATGGTGCGGCCAATGGCCGGCTGGGCGGGGTCCAGATCAAACCAGGCCCGGCCCATGGTATATGCCAAAAGTGCCAGGGCCCCCACCAGGCAGCCCTCTAGGGCCACGGAAAGCCCCATGCCGCCGGAAAACACGCTTTCGTCCCGGGGGTGGGGCGGCTCCTCCATTACGTCCCGGGGGATAGGCTCCGCCCCAAGGGCCAAGGCGGGCAGGGAGTCGGTGACCAGATTGACCCACAGCAGCTGAATGGCCAAAAGGGGCGCTGGAGCCCCCAGCAAAAAGGCGGCAAACACCACTAGGATCTCGCCAATATTGCAGGAGAGTAGAAAATGGATGGTCTTGCGGATGTTCTGGTAAATGCCCCTGCCCTCCCGGACAGCGGAGACAATGGTGGAAAAGTTGTCGTCCGTCAGCACCATATCCGCTGCGGACTTGGCCACCTCTGTGCCATTTTTGCCCATGGCGCAGCCAATGTCCGCGGCCTTTAGGGCTGGGGCGTCGTTTACCCCGTCGCCGGTCATGGCCACCACCAGGCCCCGGCGCTGGCAGGCCTTGACCAGCTTCACCTTATGCTGGGGCGAAACCCGGGCAAACACCCGGCAGCTGTCCAGCTTCTGGGCCAGTTCCCCATCAGTAAGCCGGTCCAGGTCCGCGCCTGTCAGCGCCTGGTCTCCCTCTTTGGCAATGCCTACCCGTTTGGCCACTGCCAGGGCCGTGGCGGCGTGGTCCCCTGTAATCATCACTGGAACAATGCCCGCCTGCCTGCACTGTAATACCGCCGCCCGCACGCCCTTGCGGGGTGGGTCCTCCATGCCAATGAGCCCGCAAAAGGTCAGGCCGGTTTCCATCTGCTTGTCGTCTCCGGGCAGGCGGTCTGCGTCCTTATACGCTACGGCCAGCACCCGCAGGGCCCCCTGGGCCAGCCGGCCGTTTTCTGCCAGCAGCTTTGCTTTGTCTGAGCCAGAAAGGGCTCCCTCACTGTGGCCCCGCAGCTGGTGGGTACACCGGGGAATGAGCACATCCGGCGCGCCTTTGGCAATGATCCGCCAGCCGGTGGAGGTCTTGTGCACAGTGGTCATCATTTTTCGGGATGAGGTAAAGGGAATCTCCCCCACCCGGGGAAAGTCCTGCTCCAGCCGTGCCTTGGGGGTAGGACAGGCCAGCAGGAACGCGGCCTCGGTAGGGTCCCCTGTCACTGCCTCCCCCTCCTGTTCCGAGTTATTGCATAGGGTTGCCAGCTCCAGGGCAAACCGGGCATTTGGGCTCTCCAGCGGTTCGCTTCCAAAGGCTCCACAAAAGGCTGTGACCGTCATTTTGTTTTGGGTTAGGGTGCCGGTTTTGTCCGAGCAGATGACCTGGGTGCTGCCCAGGGTCTCTACTGCCGGCAGGTGCCGGACAATGGCCCGCTTGGCCGCCATGCGCTTTACACCCATGGCCAGCACAATGGTGACCACTGCCGTAAGGCCCTCGGGAATAGCGGCTACCCCCAGGCTAATGGCAATCATAAACATTTCCAGGGGCTGAATCCTTTGCAGCAGCCCCAAAAGGAAAATAAACCCGCAGATGGCCACTACCCCCAGGCCCAGCACCTTGCCAGTTTGTTTCAGCTTGCGCTGCAAGGGAGTCTGGGGAGACTTCTCCTGGTCCAGCATTCCGGCGATCTTGCCCATGGCCGTATGCATGCCTGTGGCAGCCACCAGCCCCACCCCCGCCCCCGAGGCCACCCCAGTGGACGCAAAGGCCATATTTTTTCTCTCCGCCAAGGGGGCCTCTCCCCCGCATACAGCGGCCGCGTCCTTTTCTACTGGGGCAGACTCCCCAGTGAGAGCGGATTCCTCTGTTCTCAGCTCTACAGACTTGATCAGCCGCAGGTCGGCGGGCACCAGGTCTCCGGCCTTTAAGATCACCACGTCCCCAGGCACCAGCTGGGCGCTTTCCAGGGTCAAGCGTTTCCCGCCCCGCAGCACCCGGGCATGGGGAGAGGAGAGCTTCTTCAAGGCGTCGATGGCCTTGTCTGCCCGCAGCTCCTGAACCGTTCCAATTATAGCGTTGCAAATCACAATGGCAAGGATTATAATAGAGTCAAAGTACTCCGCGTCCCCCCGCAGGTGTGAGGCCCAAAAGGAGACCCCGGCGCTGACCAAGAGAATCAGCACCATAAAGTCTTTGAACTGCCCCAGGAACCGGGCCAGAATGCTCTGCCGCCCAGACTCCTTAATCTCGTTGGGCCCGTACTGGGCATAGCGCTTGGCGGCCTCGGCGGGGCTTAGGCCCCGGGCGGGATCCACGCCCAGCTTTTCAGCAGCCTGCTGCCAGCCGGTTTGATGGAGCTCCATAGATAACTTCCCCCTAAAACTTGATTGGGAAATATATATGAGCGGCGGAGGGCGATTATGTTCCCAGGGCAGCGCGGCTCTCTGGGACGGCGGCCATCCTAATCCCCAAGAAAGGACTCAACCCATGGAAATGCCAAACCCCTTCGACAACGCAGTGATGTCTTTTGTGCAGAACCACTGCCACAACCCCTTTACCGACACGGTGTTCCCCTCCATCACTTATTTGGGCGAAAGCGGCATCGTCTGGATCGCCCTGGCGGTTCTGCTGCTGTATTTCGGCAAAAAGAGCGGCTGGCGCATCCAGGGGCTGCTGATCCTTTTCGCCATGTTGGCTGGGCTGCTCATTGGCGAAGTGACGATTAAGAACTTAGTGTGCCGGCCCCGGCCCTTCCAGCTCATTTCAAGGGACATCCACCTGCTGATCCCGCCGCCTTCTGGTTGGTCCTTTCCCTCTGGGCACAGCTGTTCCTCCTTTGCGGCGGCCACAGTGGTATTCTTCCGAGACAAACGCTGGGGCGCGGCGGCTCTGGTTTTGGCGGCCCTGATCGCTTTTTCTCGGGTGTTCCTATTGGTCCACTACCCCACCGACGTGTTGGCCGGGGCAGCGCTGGGGGTACTATGCGGCGCGGGGACTGTGCTGGTTTACCGAAAAGTCCAGGCGGCGAAAAAGGAGAAAGCGGGAGAAAAGCAAAAATAAACCTTGTGTCATCTGCCGGTTCAGTAGGCGCTGGTCCCTAATAGGGGCCGGCGCCTTTTTGAGTGGCCGGGTTCTTAGGGTTCGCTATATGCCAGTGGCATACAGCCACCCAGCCGGCAAACAAAACCCACGCCCCTCCTACGCCGCCGAACGCCGTCCCGCCGTAAAACAAAAAGGGCATTTTCTTTTAGAAAATACCCTTCTGTTCTGGCGGTTTCATATTGGAATGCCTCTGTACAGGAATCTGCCGCCTGCCAGGGTTCTTTTTACCCTTAGGGCCAGGAAATCTCCCCAGAGCCCCCACGCGCCCAGCCGCTTTGCTAGGCCTCTCGTTTACGTGGGAATTCTGCGCACTATCTTTGCGTCCGCGCGCCGCTCTTTAAGGTCAAGACCTTGGGGCATTGTCTCAGCTGCCGGTGAAGCCGGCTGGCCTCGGGCCAGGTCAGAGCCCTCTCTGCCAGAGAGTTTCCCCAGATTGGCCGGTTCGCGGCTTGCTGGCAGGCGCTCACCCTAAACCCCGCCAGGGACTTAACAGCTCCCGCAATATGGCCCCACACAAGGTCTCTCCAGTTTACTCCATGCCCTCTTTTTTCAGTTGCCGGTTCATGGCGCAGATAATGCCCTTTACCGAGGCAATGCTGATATTACTGTCTGTACCCACACCAAAAATAATCTGCCCGTTATGCTTCAGCTGGATATAGGACACGGCCTTAGAGTCCGCCCCTGCCGAAATAGCGTGCTCGCTGTATGAGACAAACTCAAAATTGGTCAGGCCCACCCCCCGCAAAGCGTTGAAGAAAGCGTCTATGGGCCCATTGCCCTTGCCGGACACTGCCTTGGTCACGTCGTGGTGGCGCACCGTGCCTTCAAAGTCTACCACTACTTGGCCGCTGCCCCCGTCCTCCTCAAAGATCTTGTAGGTCAACAGCTCATAGGGAGCTTTTACGTCCAGATATTCCTCCTTAAAGATGGCGAACACCTCCTCGGGGCTGATCTCTTTCCCCTTCTGGTCGCAGGCCTTCTTCACCAGGGCGCCGAACTCGGGGTGCATGGCCTTGGGCAAAATGTAGCCAAAGCTCTGATGCATCACAAAGGCCGCGCCGCCCTTGCCGGACTGGCTGTTGATGCGGATAATCGGCTCGTACTGGCGGCCTAGGTCCGCGGGATCTATGGGCAGGTAGGGCACCTCCCAGTAGGGGGACTGCTCCTTTTCCATATAGTTCACGCCCTTGTTAATGGCGTCCTGGTGGGACCCGGAAAAGGCGGTGAACACCAGGGCCCCGGCGTAAGGGTGGCGGGGATGCACCTTCATCTCTGTGCAGCGCTCGTACACTTCCCGGATGGCGGTCATGTGGCTGAAGTCCAGCTTGGGGTCCACGCCCTGGGAATACAGGTTCATAGCCAGGTTCATAATATCGCTGTTGCCGGTACGCTCGCCGTTGCCAAACAGGGTACCCTCCACCCGGTCGGCTCCGGCCATCATCCCCAGCTCGGTAGCGGCGGTGGCGGTGCCCCGGTCGTTGTGGGGGTGCAGACTGATAATGGCGCTGTCCCGGTGCTTCATGTTCCGGCAGCAATACTCGATCTGGTCCGCGTAGGTATTGGGGGTGCTCATCTCCACTGTGTTGGGCAGGTTGATAATCACCGGGTTCGACCGGGTGGCGCCCAGCTCCTCCAGTACCTGGTCGCAGATAAGCACCGCGTTTTCCATCTCTGTGCCAGAGAAGCTCTCGGGAGAATACTCATAGCGGATGTTGATATCGCTGCTTGCGGTGATCTCATCCGTCAGCTTGCGGATGAGCCGGGCCCCCTCTACAGCAATGTCAATAACCCCCTGCATATCGGTATTAAACACCACCTTACGCTGTAGGGTGGAGGTGGAGTTATAGAAGTGGACAATCACATTCTTTGCCCCGTCAATAGCCTCAAAGGTCTTGCGGATAAGGTGCTCCCTGGCCTGGACCAGCACCTGAATGGTGACGTCGTCGGGAATTAGGTCCTGGTCGATGAGGGCCCGGAGAATCTCGTACTCGGTCTCGGAAGCGGAGGGGAACCCCACCTCAATCTCCTTAAAGCCGATGTCGCACAGTAGCCGGAAAAACTCCAGCTTCTGGTCCAGGTTCATGGGGTTTACCAGGGCCTGGTTGCCGTCCCGCAGGTCCACGCTGCACCAAACAGGGGCCTGTGTAATGACCTTATCCGGCCAAGTACGGTCGGGCAGGGCAATGGGCTGGAAGGGCTTGTACTTTTTGTAACCTACATTCATGGGAATCGTTCCTTTCCAAATTAATATAAAATAATGATAAAATT
>JAAWSH010000047.1 GCA_022801475.1 Acutalibacter sp.
GGCGACGAGTGCCAGGCCGAGGACGTGGCGGTGCTGCTGGGCCCGGCGGTGAACATCAAGCGCTCACCTCTGTGTGGGCGGAACTTCGAGTACTTCTCCGAGGACCCCTACCTGACCGGCGAGATGGCCGCCGCTTACATCCAGGGGGTGCAGAGTAAGAACATTGGCACCAGCCTCAAGCACTTCGCCGCCAACAGTCAGGAGCACCGGCGTATGACCAGCGACAGCGTGGTGGGTGAGCGCACGCTGCGGGAAATTTACCTCTCCGCTTTTGAGACCGCCGTGAAGGAGAGCCAACCCTGGTCTGTGATGTGTTCTTATAATCAGGTCAACGGGACCTTTGCCTCAGAAAATCACCGCCTGCTGACAGAGATTCTCCGAGACGAATGGGGCTTTAAGGGCTTTGTGGTCAGCGACTGGGGCGCGGTGAACGACCGGGTAAAAGGTGTAGCCGCCGGCATGGATCTGGAGATGCCAGGCCCCGACGCCCTGGCCACTGAGAAGCTCATTGCCGCCGTCAAGGACGGCAGCCTGGACGAGGCGATACTGGACACCGCTGTGGAGCGCATCCTAAAGGCCGTGTTTTCCTATACTGAGAACCGCAGGCCCGAGACCGCCTTTGACCATGAGGGCCACCACGAGAAGGCCCGGCAGATGGCGGCGGAGTCCATGGTCCTGCTGAAAAACGACGGCCTGCTGCCTCTTAAAAAGGACAGTCCTGTGGCCTTTATCGGCAAGTTCGCGGACAAGCCTCGGTTCCAGGGGGGCGGCAGCTCTCATGTAAACAGCTATAAGGTCTCCGGCTCGGTGGAGGCAGCGAGAGCCTATGGCGTCACCTATGCCCAGGGCTACGACACCAAGAGCGTGGACCCCGACCAGGCCATGATAGAAGAGGCGGTACAGGCCGCCAAGGCCGCGGAGTGCGCGGTGGTGTTCATCGGCATTCCCGACGCCCTGGAGAGCGAGGGCTTTGACCGGGCGGATATGAGCATTCCCGCCTGCCAGCAAAAGCTGGTGGAAGAGGTGGCTAAGGTTCAGCCCAACACCGCCGTAGTGGTAGAGTGCGGCGGAGCCATTGAGATGCCCTGGATCGACGGCGTCAAGGCCGTGCTGTACGCCTACCTGGGCGGCGAGGCGGTGGGCCCCGCCATTGTGGACCTGCTTTACGGCGACGTGAATCCCAGCGGCAAGCTGGCCGAGACCTTCCCGCTGAAGGTGGAGGACAATCCTTCATATCTGTACTACTTGGGCGAGGGCGACCGCACCGAGTACCGGGAGGGCGTGTTTGTAGGCTACCGCTACTATGATAAAAAGAAGATGGACGTGTTGTTCCCCTTTGGACATGGGCTTAGCTACACCCAGTTCCAGTACAGCGATCTGACCCTGGACAAGGACGCCATGCGTGATACTGATACCCTGACGGCCAGCGTAAAGGTGAAGAACGTGGGAGACCGGGCCGGTAAGGAGATTGTACAGCTGTACGTAGGGGCGCAGGCGGGCGGGGTCATCCGCCCGGTGAAGGAACTGCGAGGCTTTGAGAAGGTAGAGCTGGCCCCCGGCCAGGAAAAGACCGTAACCTTTACCCTGGGCAAGCGTGCCTTTGCCTATTATAACGTGGAGCTGGCGGACTGGCACGTGGAGACCGGCGCGTACACCATCATGGTGGGCAAGTCCAGCCGGGAGATCCAGCTGTGCGCCCCAGTGCAGGTAGAGAGCACCACAGTGATGAAAAAGCACTACTGCATGAACAGTACCATCGGCGACGTGATGGCTGATCCCAAAGGCCGGGAGCTGATGGGTGACATGATGCAGTCTATGTCTGTGATTGAGGTCAACGAGGACGATACTGGCGAGGGGGACCAGGTGTTTAGCGGAGAAGGAGCCAACGCGATGATGATGTATATGCCGCTGCGGGGGCCAGTAATGTTCGGCGGCGGCAGTAAAGAGACAGCGGAGAGGATTCAGGAACTCATTGACCAGTTAAACCAATAATGAGAGGCTAAAAATGATGGAGTTCTCTGAGAAAGCAAACGGGCGCCAAAGCCCTCCCAAATAAAAGCTTCTTCGTCTCGTCTGATCTCACCTGTCGGCTCGGCCGGGTTGGAACGTTCCCCGCCGGGAAGCTTCCCCACATTGGCCGGCACTGGACTCACCACGTTTTCCATTTCACTATATTTCCTAAAAGAAAGGACCTTACCATGAAAAAAATCGCAAGCTTTACCGTAAACCATGACAAACTAGAAAAGGGCATGTACACCTCTCGGGTGGACGGGGATGTAGTTACCTATGACATCCGTATGAAAAAACCCAATGCTGGCGACTATCTGAACACCGGTGCGCTGCATACTTTTGAGCATCTGTTTGCTACCTATGCCCGGAACAGCGTTCTAACCGACAGCGTTGTCTATGTGGGCCCCATGGGCTGCCGCACAGGTTTTTACCTGTTGCTGAGGGATACTGTGCCTGCTCAAGAGGCTATCCGCTTGGTGCAGGAGTGCTTTGCCTTTATCGCGGCCTTTGAAGGGGAGATTCCTGGCAACAAGCGGGAGGAGTGCGGCAACTATCTGGAGCATGACCTACCCGGGGCGAAAGAGGTGGCCCAGGACATGTGTACGGTGCTGAAAGACTGGACCCCCCAGCAGCTGAAGTACGCGGAATAGTCAGTGTTCAGCGGAAGGTGACAGAACTATATCATTTTTAACACCATAGTGTGATCTCTTTTTCATCGGGACTGTACTAAAATATGAGCCGTGGCTTTGCCATTGGTTTTGCCTTTTCCGTGCTGCCTAGGAATATTCTGGAAGGAGATGGAATATATTTCCAAAAAACAGGGCAGACTTTGGGCAGACCAAAAATCAACAGGGCGAAAGCCTTTGCCAGGCCCAGCCCTGGAAAGAGAGGAACGTGCTCATATTTATGAAAAGAATGATCGTCATGCTTCTGGTGGTAATAATGGTTGCTATGCCGGTGCTGGGAATCTCCGCCAGCGCCAAAGGTCTGTCTGACTACATCCAGGTGACAGGCTATGACCCAAAGGTGGACTATATGGCCCAGATGAAGCGGGCGCTGCAAGATGGAAGCGCCTACGCCCTACAGGTAGGAGCCATCTTTGAGAAGCAGCGCAACCTGAAGATTGAAAAGACCAAATCTGACCACCCCAAGACCAGCTATTTTACGGACTACACCACGGCCAAGGAGATTCTGGAGGCCATGGAGCGGGACAGCCGGCCGAAGTATACCGAGGAGGACCTGGACCTGCTGGCCCGTATCATTAATGCCGAGGCAGGCTGCGACTGGATTCCAGACTGGGTGCAGCGTATGGTGGGCAGCGTGGTACTGAACCGGGTAAACAGCAGTTATTTCCCCAACACTATCCGGGACGTTATCTACCAGCCAGGGCAGTACGGGCCGGTGTGGAACGGTTCTATCCACAAGACCCCCAGTCAGCGGGTGATTAACAACGCCCGGTACCTGCTGGAAAACGGCAGTATCTGCCCACCCAACGTTACAGGGCAGAACGGCATTATTACCGGCAGCGGGCTGTATACCAGCTACTATGACTCAATTTTGGGCACCACCATTTATTTCTGCTATACCTGATGTTTGAGAGAAAAAGGCCGCGCCTTGCGGCCTTTTTCTTTTTGATGGCCCGCGCCGCTTCCCCTTGACATTTCCAGACGCATTCATTATAATAATAGACAATTAGCCGCCGCAAGGGGCTTTCATTGCGTTACAGGGCTGCGGGCTTGAAGGGTTTCTTCAGGCCTGGCAGGCTTGTTTTGCGTTTTTTAAGAAAGGAAGATGGAAACAAATGGCAGAGAAGCAGTTTTTTGTAACAGAAGAGGGCCTTGCGTCCCTGGAAAAAGAGCTGGACTTTCTGAAAACGGTGCGCCGCAAGGAGGTGGCCGAGAAAATAAAAGTGGCGCTGTCTTTTGGCGACCTGTCTGAAAACAGCGAGTACGACGAGGCCAAAAACGACCAGGCTATGGTGGAGGCTCGCATCGCGGACGTGGAGGTTATGCTGAAAAACGCGGTGGTCATTGACGAGAGTACCCTGAACAATGAGACCGTGCACATTGGTTCTAAAATTGAGGTAGGTATTCTCTCGCCCACAGGCAAGGAATCTACCAGAGACTTCCGCATTGTGGGTTCTAATGAGGCCGACCCCCGAAACGGGAAGATCTCTGATGAGTCGGCGGTGGGCAAGGCATTGATTGGCGCGCAGGTAGGGCAGTCTATTGAGGTAGAGACGCCCTCCGGCATCGCAAAGTATACAATCATTAGCATTTCCCGGTAAGGAAAGGCCAAAGTTTTGGTTAAAGCCAGCGCTTCCGCCTAGTGGTTGTACGTCCTGCCGGGAAACGGAGGGGGGCTCCGCAGGCAAAAGAACGGGTCATGTGCGTTGGTTGGCAGGAAAGGACCAGCCTGTGGAAAAGAATCGGTTGACATAACAAGTAATGAATCGGGGAGGAGACAAAAATGGCAGAGAAAAAGACCCAGCAGCCCCAGGAAGAGCAGAGCCTAAGCGAAATACTTCAAATTCGCCGGGATAAGCTCTTTAAGATGCAGCAGGAAGGCAAGGATCCCTACTTGCACACCCGCTTTGACGCAGCCCACCAGGCCCAGCAGATTTTAGACGGGTTTGAAGAGCTGGAGGGCAAAACCACCACTGTGGCTGGGCGCATTATGAGCCGCCGGGGCATGGGGAAGGTATCCTTTATGGACCTGCGGGACGGCTCGGGGCGTATTCAAATTTACGCGAAAATCGATGTGATGGGCGAAGAGAATTACCGGGCCATGCAGGCAGCCCTGGACATCGGGGACATTGTGGGCGTTCAGGGCGAGGTGTTCCGCACCCAGCGGGGGGAGATCTCCATTAAGGCCAGCCAGGTAACCATTCTCTCCAAGGCCCTGCTGCCCCTGCCTGAAAAGTATCATGGCCTGACCAACACAGACGCCCGCTACCGCCAGCGTTACCTGGATCTGATTATGAACCCAGATGTCCGGGATGTGTTCGTCAAGCGCTCTAAGATTATCAGCGCTATCCGGGAGTATCTGGACGGGAAGGAATTCCTGGAGGTGGAAACCCCGGTGCTCCACACCCAGGCGGGCGGCGCGGCGGCACGGCCCTTTATTACCCATCATAATACACTGGACATGGATATGTACCTGCGCATTGCCTTGGAGCTGCCCCTAAAGCGGCTGATCGTAGGCGGCTTTGACCGGGTGTATGAGATTGGCCGCAACTTCCGCAACGAGGGCATGGACACCCGCCACAACCCGGAGTTCACCATGTTGGAATTCTACCAGGCCTACACGGATATTCACGGCATGATGGACATTACAGAGGACCTAATCCGTTTTACTGCCCACAGAGTGCTGGGTACAGGGAAGGTTGAGTGGGATGGCGTGGAGATCGATCTGGACCAGCCCTTTGCCCGCATCAGTATGCTTGAAGCTGTGAAGCAATACGCCGGGGTTGACTTCACCCAGGTTGAGACCATCGAGCAGGCCCGGGCCCTGGCGGATCAGCATCATATTCAGTATGAGCCCAGGCACAAGAAGGGGGAAATTTTGAACCTCTTCTTTGAGGAGTACTGCGAGGAAAAGCTTATCCAGCCCACATTCCTTACTGGCCACCCGGTGGATATTTCGCCCCTGGCTAAAAAAGACCCAGAGAACCCGGAATATACCCAGCGGTTTGAGCTGTTTATCTGTGGCAGCGAATATGCCAATGCCTTTAGCGAGCTGAATGATCCCATTGACCAGCGTCAGCGCTTCGAGGCCCAGGCAGCCCAAAAAGCGGCGGGAGACGACGAGGCCTGCGACGTAGACGAGGACTTTTTGACAGCGCTGGAATACGGTATGCCTCCCACCGGCGGCATGGGTATGGGGGTAGACCGGCTGGTTATGCTGTTGACCGGCGCGGTGTCTATTCGAGATGTGCTGTTGTTCCCGACGATGAAGCCGCTGGATTAAGAAGGCCTAGTATTCATGGGGTTTTCCGAGGCTTTTTGTTTCATGAAGTAGCGAATTTACACCTGCGGTTACACTTTGTGGCAGGTTATAGTTTATCCCCAAAAAAATACGCTTCGTTTATACAGGGGCTGTAGGCTCCAGAAAGCTTGGGGCCTATAGCAAAAAGCGCACTGCCAAAAAAGGCGTGCGCTTTTTCTTGTGAAGCCTTACTAGAGAAAGGTACTAGTCCCGCAGGGGCATGCCGTTGCCATCCACGTTAATAGAGCCGGTAAGGAGCATAATGCCTTCTACCAGGCCCCAAATAGTCATGCCAAGAGTAGCTACTCCGCAGGTAAGCATACCTCCCAGCAGGCTGACCAATAGCTGAATGACCGCTTTTTTGGTGTAGCCTAAGTAGAAGTTATGAACACCTAAACCGCCCAGGAAAATGCCCAAAAGTCCTGCGGCCAGTTTGGACTTGGCGCCTACCATGCCAGGGGCTCCCATAGGAGCGGCCAGAGAGACGCCGCACTTAACACATACAGCGGCCTGGGGGCCTGTGGGGTTGCCACAGTTAGGACAATAATTAAAGCCAGTGCCAGTCTTAACGCCACAGTTGGTACAAACAAAAGCGTTGGGATCTACAGGATTTCCACAGTGTCTGCAATACATACCATTTACTCCTTACCTCATTTTTTACCATTTTAACATGAAGTTCACCATAATGCAACACAAAGCTGTAAATTTTACAAATGGATTTTTGTATCCAGCCTTTTTGATGTGGACCCAAGGTCCGTGCTGATAATCAATATAATAAACCTATGACATAGTGGTTAAAAAATTCTTCCCTAGGGCTTGAAAGAGGGGGAGGTTTGTGCCATAATTACCATAATGACCTATTGTCCAATTAGCATGTAGGCAGTCATCCTGCCGGAAAAAGAAAAAATCCCCTGTGACGCAGAAAGGAATTAAGACTATGAAAGCACCCTTTACCCGTATTTTGTACGGCGGAGACTATAACCCCAATCAGTGGCCCCGGGAGGTTTGGGAAGAGGATATGCGGCTGTTCCAAAAGGCTGGCATTAACTCCGCCACCGTGAATGTGTTCTCCTGGGCCAAGATCCAGCCCAGTGAGGAAACTTATGATTTTACCGAGCTGGACACCGTGATTGATAGGCTCAGCCAAGAAAACATTGACATTGTCTTAGCCACTGCTACCGGGGCTATGCCCGCTTGGCTGGTAAAGCGCTATCCTGAAGTTACCCGGGTGGACTTTGACGGCCGCCGCCACAAGTTTGGCCAGCGGCACAACCATTGCCCCAATAGCCTGGTCTATCAGAAATTTTCCCGTAAGCTGGCCGGAGAGCTGGCCCGCCGTTACGGCGGCAACCCCCACGTGGTGTGCTGGCATATCTGCAACGAATATAATACTGGCTGCTACTGTGAAAACTGCGAAAAGGCCTTCCGGGTATGGCTGCGGGAGAAGTATGGTAGTTTAGAAGCAGTAAATAAAGCCTGGAACACCGAGTTTTGGGGTCATACCTTTTATGACTGGGACGAGATCGTGGCGCCCAACAATCTCTCGGAGGGAATGGGTACAGAATGGAGCCATAAGACTGCCTTTGCGGGCGTCTCTATTGACTATGACCGCTTTCTCTCGGACAGTCTGCTGGAAAACTATAAATTGGAGCGGGACGCTATCCGGGAGTTCGACCCAGAAACCCCCATCACCACGAACTTGATGGGTACCTATAAGGGCCTGGATTACTTCAAATGGGCCAAGGAGATGGACCTGGTCAGTTGGGACAACTATCCGGCCTATAATACCCCCTGGAGCCTGACAGCCATGCGCCACGACCTGATGCGGGGGCTAAAGGATCAACCCTTTATGCTGATGGAACAGACCCCCAGCCAGCAAAACTGGCAGGCCTATAACTCTCTCAAGCGTCCGGGCCAGATGCGTGTCCAAAGCTATCAGACCATTGCCCATGGGGCGGATACCATCCAGTTCTTCCAGCTGCGGCGGTCTGTGGGGGGGTGTGAGAAGTTCCACGGAGCGGTAATTAGCCACTCCGGCAGTGAAGAGACCAGGGTGTTTCAGGAGGTTTCCCAGCTGGGGGCAGAGCTGAAAGCCCTGGGCAGCGAGATTCTGGGCGCAGCCAGCCCGGCTCAGGTGGGGATTCTCTTTGACTGGGACAATTACTGGGCCCTAGAATATACCAGCGGGCCCACTGTGGATCTGCGGTATGAGGACCAGATTCACCAGTATTACCGGTACTTTTATGAGCGGCACATCCCGGTGGACATGGTGCCTGTGGACGGAGATTTTTCTAAGTATAAGGTCATCGCCGCACCAGTACTGTATATGGTGAAAGAGGGGATGGCTGAAGCTTTGAAACAGTTTGTAAAGGGGGGCGGCGTGCTGGTTACAGGCTTTATGAGCGGCATTGTGGACCAAAGCGACAACGTGCATCTGGGCGGCTACCCGGGGCCCCTGCGGAAGCTGTGCGGCGTGTGGGCCGAAGAGATTGACGCTTTGGCCCCAGAGCAGAGCAACACTCTGCGCTTTACCGATGGAGAAGAGGCCAAATGCGGCCTGCTGTGCGACATTCTCCATTTAGAGGGAGCCCAGGCCCTGGCTCATTATGGGGAAGACTTTTATGCAGGTACGCCCGCAGTCACTAAAAATCAATATGGTAAGGGCGCTGTCTACTATGTAGGTACTCAACCAGACCGGACAGGCCTGTCTCTAGTGCTGGACCAGCTGGCAAAAGACGCGGGGGTGGCGTCCCTGGTCCCAGACCAAACTCAGCTGGAAATTACCCGGCGGGTAAAGGAAGGCCAGGAGTACTGGTTTATCCTGAATCTCACCGGCAGGCCTCAGCCTGCCCCGAAGAGCTTTACGGGAGAGACGGACCTGCTTACCGGTAAAGAAGTGGGGGGCCAGTTGAATGGTTTTGATGCCCTGCTGGTGCGACGCTGAAGGCGGGGATGGAATTTTTATGAAAGTACTGTTAATTCTAGTGGATGGCATGCGCCCAGACGCTTTGGGTGGCGTGGCGCAGGCCCAGGCCATGCTGGCCCGGTCGGCCGCCAGTCTTTGCGCCCAAACCGTAATGCCCTCGGTAACCCTGCCCTGCCATATGTCCCTGTTCCACAGCGTCACGCCTCAGCGCCACGGCACCACCACAAATACCTACGCCCCCCAAGTGCGGCCCGTGCGGGGGCTGTGTGAGGTGCTGGCCGCGGCTGGCAAGCGCTGCTCCCGCGGACAAACTCC
>JAAWSH010000254.1 GCA_022801475.1 Acutalibacter sp.
GGCTGGCAAATGTTGTGGTGGAAAATCAGGACTTTGAAACCCTCATCCACCACTATGATCGCCCTGATACCTTTTTCTATCTCGACCCGCCCTATTTCTCCACCGAGGATATGTATGCGGTGGAATTTGCTTGGACCGACCATGTACGCCTGCGGGACACGGCAGCAAATATGCAGGGCCGGTTCCTACTCTCTTATAACGATTGTGCAGAGGTTCGGGAGTTGTACGAGGGATTTCCTGTGTTCGATTTCACCAGGGTACACTCTATGGCCCAGAGGTATGAAGCCGGGAAGGAATTCAAAGAACTGCTTATTGGCAACTATGACCTGTTCGAGCGGGAAAAGGCCAAGCCCGCTCAGTTAGCAGTTGATATATAAAAAGGAAGTGTTTTTTGTTAATAACAGCAGCCAGTTTATTCTGGTGTCCGTGCCCTTGGAAATGTTCCTGGAAGCGGGCATCAATACCGAAATCATCATCCAGGTGAGCGCTCGTGAGGGCAAGATCATCATCGACACGCCGGATACTACGGAGGATTATGTCTGCGACTGTGACTGTGAGAACTGTCCACTAAACGCTATGCCTTACGAATTGGTGTGCGAAAGAGTTGGCACAAGTGCCAACTCTACTGCCCCTGCGAGGCCAACTGCGATGGAAGGGGGCACGATGAATGAATAGGAAACTGCTGCGTATTTTGGGTAAGCGAGGGTGCATTACCATCCCCTTTGAAATCCGGCAGCGGGTGGGCTTTGTCTACAACGACGTGCTGTCTTTTACGGAATCCAGTGATGGCCAGTCGGTGATTGTCCATAGGGAGAAACTCTGCGATAGCTGCCAGGGCAAGGCCACACAAGATATGGCAGAGGACAAGGCCATGCTGTTGGAGTTGCTGGATTCCCTGCCCACGGAACTGCAAAAGGTGGCGTTCGTGCAGCTTTCAGAGAGCCTGGGCAGGCTGCCAAAGAGAGAAATTCGAACTGGACCGCCACGCCTCCGGGAAGCGGAAACGCCTATGTGATAGGAGGTGTTCGCGTATAAAAACGATCCGTGCTCCGCCCAGATTGTGGGGCATTTTTGGCTGAATCTTTGTTGCATATTTATTCGGATTTGGTCTGGACTTTTCCGCATCTTGTGGTATGCTTGTGGTCAAGAAAAACTCCAAGAAAGGATGAAATCCATGAAGAAAATCTTGACTACAATCCTAGCCGCAACCATCTTGGTAAGCAGCGCCGGATGCCAGGTACAACAGCCCCAGGCAACGAGCTCAGAGCCAGAACCCGCGCCCCAGGCGATTGTGCTGAATGTGGCCCCACCCACTGATATCAGCGAGGAACGCATTGACACGAGTACCGTTATAGCGCAAATCACGGCTGGCCTCAAGGTTAGGGTGGATACGGCAGAGAAGAAAAAGGAGGTCACGCAGGCCGCAAAAGAGAAACCTCATGCCTCCCCCACTGCTGAGCAGGAAAAGGCGCAGGAACCCCAAGAAAAGCCGGAAATGCAGCAATCCAGCCCCACCGACGAGCCAAAACAGGAAACACCCGCCAGCGAACCGGACGCTTATCTCAAGGTGACCGTGAAAGCCACACCCACCCCACCGCCAGCGGCTACTACCGCGCCGACACCTGCGCCCACGCCGGAGCCGCCTGCTCCGACCCCGGCACCTCCCGTGGCAACACCGGAGCCAGTACAGCCCACCCCGGAACCAGTACCCAGCTTCGATATCGGCTACTGGATAGGCTACGCGCAAAGCTGCGCATAAGGCTTGGGCCTGCGGCTGGAAAGCAGCGCGGTAGACTGCTGGGACAACCCCATCGGGGCCGGTCCGCACAGCACCTGCCTGGAGAGGGACATCAGCAGTCGGATGAATAGATATGCAAATGACCCGGATATCACCGACGTGTGGATATGGTATGAATCCACCGGCGGGAACAACTACAACATCTATATCGGGTACGCATGATAGAAAAAAACTTCAAAGGACACCGCAAAAGTGGTGTCCTTTTTTAGTACCATATAAGTGTAAGAGATAAGGCATCTCATTAGTGCTTTACCTACTGCACTTATTTTTTTATGCCAAGGGAGTAATAGGTCTGACGTGGCTTTTTTGGGATTCACCACATCCGTCAATAAAACCGTCAACCACCCCTTATTATAAACAGTCGTTTAAGCAGGTTGAAACCCGTAAGGCGCTTTCGTGTAACGAACTAAAATGATCTGTAATAAGTGTGGATGGGACAATTACAAATCTATTTTGGAGGTTACAGATGATAAGTGTAGGGATTGATGTATCAAAGGAGAAGAGTACCGTATGTATCTTGAAGCCGTATGGTGAGATAGTGAGCAGACCTTTTGAAGTCTGCCATAGTGATTAATCCGTTTGAGATGAAGGAATACCGCTGTCAGGGGTTAAGACGTGTGAAGACAGATAAGCAGGATGCCATTACGATCCCTAACTATAGGATTGACCATTGGTATAGGCTGAAGGATTATGAGGCAGAAGAAAGCGTTTATGCAGAGCTAAAGCTTTTGGGAAGACAGTACCGCCATTATATGCGGATGCGTGTGGAGAGCGTTTTGGAGCTGACCCATCTTCTGGACTATACAATGCCTGGGATCAAAACATTATTGAAAGGCTGGAATGAAACTAATGGAAAAGACAAGCTTGGGGACTTTGCGGAAGAATACTGGCATTATGATAATATCACAAAGAAGTCAGAGGAACAGTTTATAATAGGGAGCTACCTAAAATGGGCGAAAAAGAAGGAATACCATCAAAGCCAGGATAAAGCTGTCAAGATCTACGAGCTGGCAAAGGAAGGCATCCCCACAGTTTCCTCCGATACCCCATCGACCAAAATGCTGGTACAGGAGGTGGTACGGGTGTTACGAGAAGTCGATAACACTCTGATGAGCATTTTAACACAAATGCAGGCATTAGCCAAGGGCTTGCCGGAATATCCGGTTGTTCGGGCAATGGGAGGTGTTGAGGATGTCCTTGCACCGAAATTGATAGCGGAAATTGGAGATGTAAGGAAATTTCATAGCGGGAAAGCCCTGGTTGCCCATGCAGGGATTGACGCTCCGCCATACCAGTCAGGGCAGTTCATGGGGACAGAGAGAAAAATATCCAAAAGAGGTTCTTCCAGTCTGCGGAAGATAGGATATGAAGTGATGAGATGTCTGAAAACGCATAAAAAGCCAGAGGACGCAGCAGTGTATAGATTTATTTTGAAGAAAGAAAAAGAAGGGAAATCAAAGCGTGCAGCTAAAATAGCAGGGTTAAATAAATTCCTGCGAATTTATTATGCACGTGTGATGGAAGTGCACCAGAGCTAAAGAGAACAAAAAGCAGGGCTACAGTAGACCGGATTTTCTGCCGGTCTACTTGTCGTAGGAAAATTTTGAAGAAAAAATTATTAAAAACCCGCTAAAAAATCTTGACTTTTGTTAGCGGGTTTGGTACCTTTCACCTCACCCCACAATTTTCGGTTCTGGGGGCGCATGGGTACGTAGAGTACCTGGCCCTCGGCATATTGCTGGAGCTGTTCCAGCACAGCCTGGGGCAGTATTGCCTTTGCGTTCAGATATTTCATCCGGCTCAACTCCCGACTCGTTAAAATAATTCGAGTGCAGAGTCGAGAAAAATCCGTCTCTCGCCAGTGTGATTATCTCAAAACGCAGTTTGAGTTTTGCTCCATGCAGGTCAATCACAATTTCCCTCTACTCTGCATGGAGCTGGCAGTCTGCGGCCATAATTTGCATAGGGGACCTCCTTTTACTCTAGAGTATGTTTAAAACCGAAGAAATGCTGGATTTTTGGCCAGGGACCAGGGGGTTCAAGGAAAAAACCACAAGAAAGGCTTGCCGCCTTTCGAAGATTTTTGACACCAAAGGCACCGCTTCTGGGCAAAAAGACCTCATTCCCTCTATTTTTCAACAAGCCCTCATTCATTATGTACAGTATAGCGGGTTTTTTTCAAGAAGTCAAATTGGTGGAAAGCGGTTCCGGCATGTATGTCTATTGTGGTAGCTCCTTTCTCTGGCTCAAGGTGTATTGTTAAGACCTTTGAACATTTGTTGTGTACTGCCACGTTATCCATTCGGGTACAACGCGACGCTTTCTCTACCCACTGCATCTCACCAGGCATGGGGACTGCGCCTCAATTGTTTCAGGAATCGCACGCATTTTTAGCGGCTCTGGATTCACAGAAACAATGGCCAAGCTGACGCCCTATATCTTTGCGTTTTTCTGTTTTCTCAGTTCTATACTCACCAGCACAACAGACAGTACAAATGCCATGAAATCCGCAGCAGGCCCCGCAAACAACATCCCCAGGATCCCAAAGCGGAGCGGGAGAAGCAGCTTAAGGGGAATCAGGAAAAAGACCGCCTCATCAGCGCCGGCAGGGCTCCTCTCATTGCTTTTCCTATCGCAGTAAAGAAGCTGGAAGAGAACAGCTGGAATGTCCCTCTTACCGGAAACCGGCCCTACCGCGCACCTGCGAAAGCGCTAGAGCCATTCTTTGTGTTACTCGAAACACTCCGCAGTCCGGGATCAGGGCGCCCATGGACTGTATTTGCTGCCTATGCCGTTGTGGAGGCGCACATGGAAAAACCAGGAAAAGAGCGCTAGGATCTTCCCAAATTGCATATCTTAATGCCCCGATTCTTTTCTGTTTTTGGAAAACTATACCCTCGCTCTGTTAAAAAGCACATAGTCTTCTGATGATTTTTTGCTTTTTTTGTAAATAATCCTTGACACACAAAAAAAGATGTGATATACTAATGCAAAAGCAAGTGTACAGTTTTTTATCGCTAAGCACCAACAAGTTATTAGCAAGGGCAAGCATCTTGGAACAGGAACTAGTTCGATCCCTTCAATCCGGGACCACAAAGAGACAAAATATTATAAATGATGGGTTGCATGTAAAAAGACAGTGGTTTTGTTCTTTTCTTTAAAATATCATATAATCACATTTACATATTCTGCTCTTTTTGTAGTAATCCTGTACAAATTCTCCCAACCATCATATCATAAATTTTCTAAATCTCACAGACCGGCCGGTCTGAGAATAGAAGTGCCGCGTACATAGCCCATGCGCTCGGGACTTCAAAGAACCCGCGGGTATCAGTTCTTACCAAACCCACATCCGTTCCGGCATGTTCTGTGTGCCGGTTGTAAACCCCATGCAAGCACTGTGCTTGTACAGCTATTTTAAAGAAAGGAATAGTACCATGAAAAACGTTAAAAAGCTTCTTTGTCTCATGCTCGCTCTCGCTATGGTGTTCTCTTTGGCGGTTCCGGCTTTTGCTGCGGAGGAAGTGTTCGAAGAGGAAGAGGGCTATGCTTGCCCTCAATGCCAATATGCCCTGAAAAATGGAGATTTTCTGCTGAAGACCACAACTCGAATTGTGACGGCTGGTACTTGCCGCTTTTATTCGAAGCAGCACAACCACACTATTCCCGTTTATCAAAACCGGGACTACTGCTCAAAATGTGGTTATTACAATGCTTTATACACGCGCAACGGGATTGACGAATGCCCCTATGCGTAACGTAAAGAGCTAGATTAAAGTAAGTTATCCCAATCAAAATGATTGGGATAACTTACTAATATTTAAAAAAACGGTAGAATGAAAGGCAATCGTATGAAGAAAAAGTGTTTCTCAATAATTTATATATTCTTTTTCCTTTTTACTTTTTCCGCCTGCAAGAGTAATTTTCCAGAACAGCCAGTAGGCGGGCCAGAGGAGAAAACTGGAAGCGGCGTTTCCGATCAAATTTCTAAAACCAGCGAAGAGGGATCTTTGCTGGTTTTAGTCGATATTGTCGCGGCTAATTATTCCGATCCCGATCAAACCACCCTTCAAGAAGAAAAGGCCGCAGAGCAGTTTCTGAAAGCCGTTGAGAAGGAGGGCGGGCCCCAGGACGTTGTGATAGAGGCTATGCCTGTGCAGCAAGAGGCACGGGAAGCGGCGCTTATAAGAATACGGGCAGAAATTATGGCCGGAGGCGGGCCGGACGTCTTTATTCTGGGCCCCGCAAACGCTATCACGGCCGAGGCACTTTTTCAGTTCCCAAAATCCGCTATGGCAAATGAGATTTTTCTTCCTCTGGATGAATATATACAGTCCGCTCAATTTATGGATTGGGAAAAACAGACCCAGGTGATTATGGAGGCTGGAAGATGGGAGGGCTCCCAGCAGCTTTTGCCAATGGCCTTTTCCTTCCCTGTAACCGTGTTCCGAAAAGCCGATTACGACCCACAGCTTTCAGCGGACATGACCTGGGACGATATGCGCGGCAGTGAGGATTTGTGCCTACAAATCGCCGCGGACTACTCTTTCAGTGGGCCAGCAGGCGGGAGAGAATATGAACCCTTTACCCCTTTGTTTGGGGAAGGAGCGGACTATAAGGAAAGCGAACTGCTGTTTACAGAGGAAGAAATGGTAAAACGGGTGAAGGAGACGCTCGATCTTTCCCAGCAGAAGGAAAGCGGAAAATTTGACAGCGTGCCGGAGCATTACAGAACAAATACCTATGTGAATTTTGACGATGAAGAGTGGCAGATGGATGAATTCAATCACACCTCTTGCCTTAGCCAGCCTATTGGCAAGGATGAGGCCATTACCATTGTCCCCTGCTATAACCTACAGGGGGGCGTAACCGCTACCATAAGCGCCTATGCGGGCATCAACCGGAATACCAGCAGGCCGGAGGACGCTTTTTTCCTCGTAGACCTTCTGTTGAGCAAAAAGCAGCAGACCACATCCCAAATTTACCGAATGATCTGCGACAAAATGTTTGGAATCCCCGTCCAGGCGGACCTGCTGGAAAACAACGGGAATATTTTGGGGTGGAGCTTGACTTCTGAAAATGTGGAGGAATTCCAGTCTGTGCTGGAGCATATCTCTGTGGTTCGGTACCGTACACCCATCGATAATCACCTGATACATGTCCGCAGCGTCTTCCGCTTTGGCAGCCTGGAAGAGAAGGAGAACGAGCCCCAGAGAGATTACCAGAAAATGGTCCAGGAGCTCCAAGAATAACAGGAAAGGAGAATCAATATGAAAAAGAGCCTTTCTGGGGTGTTGCTCACCGCGCCGCTTTTGGCCGGATGTCTGGTCTTCTATGCCGTCCCCTTTGGGATCACCCTGTGGTATTCCCTCACGAGCGGAAGAGGGGCTTCGGCCCATTTTGTGGGTCTGGAACATTACAAAAGTTTGCTGAAAAACCACAACTTCCTGCTGGCTTTTGGGAATACCATGGCTTTTTTAGCAGTAGGCCTGCCGCTCATTATGGTCTTGTCCTATCTCATCGCGTTGCTTTTCCAAAAACAAGCGGGAAAGCACCAGCTGCTTAAATCCGTGTTCCTTCTCCCCTACATCATGCCCGTCGCGGGCACGGTGCTGCTGGTTAACTCCATCTTTACCCAAGACGGCGCCCTAAACGCCTTTTCCTCTCTTCTGGGGGCCGCCCCAAAAGACTGGCTCTCCGGCCCACAGGCTTTCGGGGTTGTGGTTTTGCTGTTTTTATGGAAAAATTCCGGATACAGCACCATTCTGCTTTTAGCCGGGTTAGTGACCATTCCGGGGGACCAGTACGAGTCTGCGGACCTGGACGGGGCCACGTCCTGGCAGAAATTTCTGTACATCACCACCCCCCAGATGTGGTATTCTGTGTTTTTCGCCCTGGTGTTTTCTGTTATCAATTCCTTTAAATGCTTTCGAGAGATCTTCCTCATCGGTGGGCAGCATCCCCATTCCAGTATCTATATGCTTCAGCATTTCATCAACAACGGCTTCGCCAAGCTGAACTACGCCCGGCTATCTGTGGCATCTGTGCTGCTCCTTTTGGTGCTTCTCATCTTCTTTGCCTCTTTTTATCGGTTTGTACGGAAAAGGGAGGTGTAGCAAGTGCTAAAAAAACTTTTCCGCATCCTTCGGGCCCTTTTTGCCTTCTGCCTTATTTTCTTTGCCCTTGCCCCCTTCTGCTACGTGATTTTTTGGAGCTTTTTCCAAAACGGCGGCGTGTTTTCTCTGGAATACTATCTCCGTGTTTTTGTCTATCAATCCCAGTTCCTGCTGCGCTTCTGGCAAAGCCTGGGGATGTGCCTGTGCATTGCCGCGGGACAGCTGCTGGTGTCTGTTTTGGCTGGCTACGGGTTTGCAAAATACCCATACCGGGGCAGCGGGGTGATATTCTTTTTGCTGATGATCTTAATGGTCATGCCCGTACAGGTCACCCTGGTGCCAAACTATCTGCTGCTTGGCCACATCGGGCTTTTAAACAGCTATGCGGGCCTTGTTCTGCCTATGGTTTTTGCGCCTCTGGGCGCTTTCATTCTTCGGCAAAGCTTCCGTTCTGTGCCGGATGCGGTTCTGGACGCGGCGAAACTGGACGGCTGTGGGGTTATAAAAACCCTTGCCTGCGTTGCCATGCCCATGAATATCAACGGCCTGGTCTGCACAGCCCTTCTCTCTTTTCTGGACGCCTGGAATATGGTAGAGCAGCCGATTACTTACTTGAATCATTTTGAAAATTATCCGCTCTCCGTGGCCCTCGCTTATGTGCCGCCTGCGGATAGCGGCATTCAGTTTGCGTGCTGTGTTTTGGTGATCCTGCCGCCGCTGTTTCTGTTCAACTGCTTTAACAAAGAGCTTGTGGAAGGCATTGTCTTGGCGGAGGTGAAATGAGATGAAACAGAAATCTTTTTGCTGGGCCGCGTTGGTTTTCTGGCTGCTGGCTACCTGCACACTTCTCTCCCTTCAGGTAGAGAAGTGGATGATTCCCCAGGTTTTGCCCACAGAACTCCTAAACTTTGGCGGACTTACCATGGACGCCCTGTTTCTGGACGAAGCCGGCCAGCATGTCTATTCCCTGATGGAAGGGACAGGCTGGGAGAGCGGTACACGGGTGCTGGAGCTCTCTGAGAACGACTACAAAATTATGGAGGGCCGCAGCGGCATCCATGTTCTCACCATCTACAGTGATACTTACGTCCTGTTTTCCTCAAAGCCCCTGGTAAACGGGGAAGCCGCCCAGGTTCTTTCCCAGCAGACCGAGAGCCCGGACCTTTGGCTGGCGGTAGCTCCGCCAGAGCTCCTTTCCTGGGAGGAAATGCCAGAAGGAATGGAAATTTTGGCAAAGCAAGAGGACGCTGTGCTGGTGCGGGCAGAAAACGCAAAACACCC
>JAAWSH010000048.1 GCA_022801475.1 Acutalibacter sp.
ACCTGGGGCAGGATGTCCCCCAGGTGGTAGGGCATGGCCTCTTTGGCCAAAATCTCGTCAAATCGGGACATCATGCCGCTGTCAAAGGTCCCGGTTTCGCTGTCAATAGGGAACATGCCCGCAGCCTCGCCCACGCCCACGCATTTTTCCCCAGTAAGCTGCCAGTGCACGTACCCTGCCAGAGTGGTCAGGTAGGCGATGCGCCCTGCGTGGGGTTCTTTTAGCCGCAGGGCCCGGTACAGGTGGGCGATGCTCCACCGCTGGGGGATGTTAAAGTGAAATAGGGCGGTCAGCTCCTCCGCCTCTTTCTCTGTAACGGTGTTCCGCCAGGTGCGAAAGCCGCACAGCTGGTTTCCCGCCTGGTCAAAAGGCAGGTAGCCGTGCATCATGGCCGAAACTCCCAGCGCCCCCAGGCGAGTGAGGACAACGCCATACTGGTCCCGAACCTTCTGGGCCATCTGGCGGTATGCTGCCTGAATACCTGTCCACACATCCTCCAGACGGTAGGTCCACAGGCCGTCCTCCAGGCGGTTTTCCCAGTCGAAGGCCCCGGTGGCGGCTGGCTGGCAGTCTGGGCCAATGAGTACGGCCTTAATGCGTGTGGAGCCCAGCTCAATGCCAAGAGCAGCCTGACCGGCCTCAATAGCGGCGGCAATTTGGTTTGATTCCATTTGAAATTCCTCTTTTCGTGTAGTATACTTTGATGAGAGCAAAGAGGGGGGCCAGGGGTGTGGGGCACGCAGCCTCACGACTGCCGTAGGCGCGTTGCTTTGCGCCAAAAGCTTTGCCACCGTAGGCAAAGCGCGCTTTGTGCGCATAATAGGCCCGGCGGGTCCTGAAGTATGAGTGGGCCTTCGTGCTGCGCACTGCGGCAAGACCTTGGGGGCTCCGCCCCCCAAGCCCTCGCGGCCTTTGAAAAGGCCGGCGAAACTTTTACCGCCGTTCCAAGGCCCTGCCTCGAAGCCGCTGGGGGTTCTCATCAAAGTATACTTTATTTTATAAAAAGTATAACCTTTTTGGGCAGATTTGGCAAGGAAAATTTTCACGGCCCCCTGCGACCGCAGGGGCAAGGGAGGGATTCTTATTTTCAAAAGAACTCGTGGAAAGGCTGAGAGACCCATGAGAGGAGATTATGAAATACTAATGCGGTTGCGGGACCAGGACCAGACCGCCCTGGAAATGGCCATTCACCGCTATGCCGGGTATGTGGCGGCTGTAATCAAAAAGACCTTGGGACCTCTGGGTACCCCCCAGGACGTGGAGGAGCTGAGCTCCGACGCCTTTGTAGCTCTATGGCAGAACTCCCAAAAACTGCGGGACGACAGCGACCTAAAGTATTGGCTGGCTGTGGTGGCCCGCAACGCGTCTATAAAACGCTGTAAAAAGATTAAATACGAAGAGCCTCTGGAGGAAAATCTCCTCTTCGGCGAATCCCCCGAGGAACCCTGGGAGCGAGAAGAACGCATCCGCATGGTACGCAGCGCGGTGGAAAGCCTGGAGGCTGTGGACCGGGAGATCTTTATGCGCCACTACTTTTGGCGGCAGACTGTGGTGCAAATTGCGGAGGAAATGGGCAAAAACCAGTCCGCAGTGAAAAGCCGCCTTTCCCGGGGGAGAGAAAAACTTCGGAAAAAATTATTGAAGGAGGACTGCCTGCTATGACGGAAATAGATAAGATCGTAAACCAGGCGTTCCCCGACGAGCTGCGGCGGGTACAGCCTATTCCTGTGGATGAGGAGAAAATTTTGGCCCGCACCTTTGAAAAGCTGGGTTTGGAAAAAGCCCCAGCTCCCCAGCCTGTGAAGGCTCGCCGGGGCCGCTATGTGCAGCGCCACAGCCTGCACCGGGAGGAAGAACCCACGCTGGTAGCAGTGGCCATTGAGCCGGCCCGGCCTATGTGGCGGGCCCTGGTTGGCTGGGCCCTGGCAGCTTGCCTGGTGCTGGCCTGCGGGATAGGCTTTGGCCCAACATTCCTGCGCAGCCTGCCTTGGGAGAAAACCAGCGGCGTAATGGCAGGAGGAGCCCCACCCCAAACGGCCGGTGGCCCGGAAACCATTGCAGAGGGCGGCGCAGAACTAGCGCCCCTAGACGGTGCGGACCAAGGGAGCCTTTCTGGCAGCGCCGCGCCGGACGTTCAAAAACGAGACGCGGCGGAAAAAGAAAAAAGCCGCCACGCAGTTCTGAACGCCCTTTATTCGGGTGCGGACACTATCTTTTATCAGGGCGGGGATATCTATAACAGTGACATCCATCTAACCGCTATCAGCTCGGAGCCGGGCCGCGTCACTGTTATCGTATGCTTTCCTTATTATACCGCGGATGAGGTCGGCAAGTTCGAAATCGAGCTGCTGCCGGTTGAGGGCCCGCTGCGGGTACACATCGCCTCTCGAGAAAACAGCGACGGCTATGCCACCGTAACCTTTGCCTTAAGCGATATGGAGAGTGACTATGTGAACGCAGACCTATTAATCAAATATCTAAACGATGGATACCCGGAAGTCTTTTTGGGCTTTGAAGCATTCATTGACACTACCGGCCAGGATGAATGCGCCTTTTCCCCCTTTGGCCCGGAAAAGACTTATTTTTATCTAGAAAGCTACGGTTATCTCAGCTCTGGATATGATGAGGACGCAACAGACGGCAGCGCCCCTGTAGGCGAAAATGAAACCACTTATTGATATAGAAGAATCGACCCTCATGATAGGGCCCCGGTACCCCGGGGCTCTTGATTTTGCACGCTTATCCCGAATCATGTAAAATGATGGAAATTATAGGCCCAAGCCTGGGTTAATATTCGCGGAGGGATAATGGATGCAAAAACAAAATTACGCTTATGTCAGGGTCAGCTCTAAGGAGCAAAAAGAGGACCGCCAGTTGATCGCCATACGCGCTATCAAGATTCCAGAGAAAAATATTTTCGCGGACAAACAGTCTGGTAAGGACTTTCAACGTCCAAACTATCTAAAAATGCTGAAAAGGCTTCGGCGGGAGGACGTCCTCTACATCAAAAGCATCGACCGCCTGGGCAGGAACTACCGGGAGATCTTAGAGCAATGGCGGGTGCTGACCAAAGAGATGGGCGTGGACATTGTGGTACTGGACATGCCCTTGCTGGACACTCGGCGGGAAAAGAACCTGATGGGCTCCTTTATCAGCGACCTGGTGCTGCAAGTCCTTTCTTTTGTGGCGGAAAATGAGCGTGAAAACATCCGCACCCGCCAGGCCGAGGGCATTGCGGCAGCCAAAGAGAGGGGCGTGCGCTTTGGCAGGCCCCGGCGGGCCCTGCCGGAAAACTTTGACGAAGTCCGCAGCGCTTGGCGGTGCAGAACCATGACCCTGCACCAGGCGGCCCAGTCCTGCGGCCTGCCGGACAGCACCTTTTACGGAGCTGTGGTTCGGGCAGAGGATGAGGAAAAATAGCAAGTTTATGTCACATCCTATTAGCGGAGCAAACAGGGAGGAACGGGCCCAATGGCTTTTCTATATTCCATGGAAACCTCAAAGGATGTTCCAAACTTTTCTGCCAAAATGAAAAGGGACGGGGCAGCTAACTGCCTCGTCCTTTCCATATCTTCTTGATTATTTTCCAAACGCCGCCTGATCCTGGTTGGGGCTGGTGCGCTTTTCCAGGTCCGGGAAGCGATGCTCAATGGCCGCCATGGAAATTTCAATGTCCTCCTCAGCTTCGTCTGCGGAAAAAGCCCCCACAGTGACCATATCGCAGGGCCGAATGGCGTTCCAAGAGAAGGTCAGGCCCACATAGGGGGAGCAGCGGCCCGCCGCCATGGACTTAATGGTCATCACAGGCTTTTTGGCGTTGTGAATAATAGAAGCCACGGTTTCGATCTCTACCTGCATCAAAAAGCCCATGCAGTTGAACAGCTGGATATAGGTCTGCACGTCGTAACCGTTTTCGTCCGAGTATACCACCAGCTCGGGCATGTGGGCGGAAAGTCCCGGCACCATGCCCGCGTCCCGGATCATCTTGGTATAATCGTCCAGCCGGGGCATCTGGCCCAGATTTTTGTTCACCAGCTGCTCAGCCACAGAGTGATGGATCAGGCAAAGCTTTGCTCCCCGCACGGCAGATTCTTTTACCACCCGCTCCGACTCTTTGCGTCCCTCGGGGGTGTTGTCCACGTTTAGGAAGGGAGTGTCCACCATGATGATCTCCCGGCCCATCTTCTGCTCGGTTTCCTTAATGGCCCGGCAAAGCTCGGGTGAGCGCTCAAAGGGCCCCATAATGGTGTCCACACCGTGGCGCAGGTAGGCCTCCAACACTGGCTGAATCGCCTCGGCGGTGGCATAGCGGCGGGCAATCATCTGGTCAGCGGAAACACTGGTGTGGCTGTAGCCCAAGATCCAGTTGGTGCCAATGATCATACGGGACAGAGAAACGCCGTCCACAGTGGTGCGGGGAAATTGTTTTTCCATAGCAAAAAGCTCCTTTAAAATTTTAATATTGGGACTTTACAGGGAACAGCTAAAGTGAGACCCATTGCGCGTCCGGGGGCAAAATTCTTTGCCGCCTAAGGCCAATATTTCGTCAAAACCATCCCGCATTTTGACTCTACTCTACTGGCGCCGCACTTTCCAGGGCCACATCTCCAGCCATATCCTCTCCTGTGTTCTCGTTCTGTGGGCCCTCCAGGTCCTCTTTGTCCAGCACGCTCTTTTCCTTTTTGGGCTTCTCTTTCATCTCCCGCAAGAGCATGGCCATTACATAGGCCTGGGGGTCGTGTTCCAGCAGATAGTTCTCGTCCTCAGGAGGTACCTTATTGCCCTTTTGAATGCTGCTGGCAATCTTCATACACTTTTTCATCTGGTCCAGGGCCTTTTTCATGGCGTCCGTCTGCTGCTTGCTCTGCTCCCGAACCTGCTGGTTCTGCTCCTGCAAAACCTTCAGGGCCTGCTGTGCCACGCCAAGCTTTTGCTTTTTGGCTCCTTGGCCCTTGATTCCGGCTCTAATGGCCTGAACCAATTCTTTCTCCCTCTGGCCGCTCTGTTCCCGCAGATACTGGGCCGCCTCTTTTGAAAGCTCCAGCCGGTCCTCCTCCCGGCCCTCTAAAGGCTGCTTTTCAGCGGTCTGGCCAGCACGGGCCGGCTCCTTTGCGGGAACACTGGCCGCTCCCTTGCCGTACCGCTGTGTTTGAATGCTGACCTCCATAAAGACACACTCCTTTCTCCCTTTTTCTTATTATCGACCGCAAATAATATAAATTAAGCGCTAAAAGAGCATTGAAAAATGAAAAGTTTTTGTGCTATACATACCCCCGCCCTACCGGCTTTCAAGCTCCTCTCTCTCAGGGCGGCACACTTTATTTTTTAAAGAAGTTCAGACCACCAAGAGTTTGGACTTTGGCCAAAAGGGCATTTTGATTTATGGCGCTACAGAAAACACCCTGTTTTAGACCTGCTACGCGGCGGTTGGGTATTCTTTAAAAAATACATATTTTCAATTTTTCCGGGCAGACTAGGCCTTGTTTGAAAATGGAGGAAATGACGGATTTTTACCCAGAAGAGGTCCATTTCAAGGAAAAAACCGCAAGTTAATCTTCCGATTCACAAGGATTTTCGACGCGGAAAAGGGGCCTCTTATGGGCATAAAGACGGCGTTTTCGATGTTTCAAACAGGGCCTAGCCTTGCAAATCAAAAACTTTATAAAGCGAGGGATGCATTATGAAAAACTCTTTGGAATGCCAAGTGACCTCCTGCCGGCACAATGAGAAAAACCTCTGCTGCCTGTCCAGCATCCATGTGGACGGCCCTGCCGCCTGCCAGTGCGACCAGACCTGCTGCGAGTCCTATGAGCCCAGAACCCAGGGCGGCAGCAACGCGATCTCTAGCCACAGCCCCTCCCCTGAGACCGCCATTGACTGTAAGGCCCACAACTGCACCTACAATGATGACTGTAAGTGCACGGCCGAGTGCGTCTGTGTGGGCTGCTGCTGTTCGGACGTAAATTCTAAGAGCGGCACCGAGTGCTGCACCTTCCGTCAGGGCTAAAGCTCTTCTCAACAGCTGGCTGAAAAGGCCGGCTGTTTCTTTTTTATAGTGGAAATTTTGTCTAGCATCTGTTATAATATAGAAAAGCCATTACCCACAAGCGGAAGGAGGAGCCGTATGTACGGCGCGATTTTGGGCGACATTGCCGGTTCCCGGTTCGAGTTCACCCGCCCCGACCCCTTTGACTGGCGGGGCGAGGAGCTCTTTACCGGCATGAGCAAATATACCGACGACACTGTGCTAACCGTGGCCACCAAGTACGCGGTGCTTACCGGCACCCCCTATTTTAGGGCTTACCGCCGCTTTGGCCGCCGGTATATGCAGGCTGGGTATGGGCCCATGTTCAAAAACTGGCTCCACGCCCGGTCGGACCGCGGTTACAACAGCTACGGAAATGGCTCCGCCATGCGGGTCAGCTATATTGGCTGGCATTTTTCCACTTTGGCGGAGGTGGAAGAGCAGGCCGCCCTCAGCTCCATGTGCACCCATAATCATCCCGAGGGAATAAAGGCCGCCCAGGCCACAGCCGCCGCTGTGTTTATGGCACGTACCGGAGCCTCTAAGTGGGAGATTGCCCACTATCTGCGCAAAAGGTACCGCTATGTGGTGGGCCGGCCCCTCGTCACCTACCGGCCTTTTGGCAAGTTTGACGTTACCGCTATGGGCACCATGCCCCTGGCCATCCGCTGCTTTCTGGAGTCTGAGGACTGGGAAAGCTGCATACGGAACGTGTACAGCGTCCGCTGCGATACGGACACCGTGGGCTGCATCGCGGGGGGAATTGCCGACGCCTTTTATGGCGGCACCGGCCAAGAGGAGGACGCCCTGCTGCGGCGGTTTTTAATCCGCCCCAACGCCCTGGGCGAGTTCGACACCTATTTGTACGAATGGGCCGTGAAATCTTCCGGCGGCATGGGCCGGGAGGATGAAGGAGAGAGAGGAGTTGCAGGAGGAGAATGATCATTCAAACCTATCAGTCAAACCTGGTCCTACGCACACTGAAAGCCGGCGACGTGTACCGCGCCAAGCCGAACCTTGGGCTGCGGGGAGAGTACGACGCCTTGATCGACATGTTCGGCCTGCACTGCGAGTGCCCCATTTTCGCGGTGGTCAAAGGACGCAAGCAGAATACCGGCGGAAAGGTCTCCGGCTCGGTGCGGCTGACCCTGGACGTGCCTGACGACCAGATTCATCTGACAGAATATAGCGAGTGGGCGGACTTTCTCTATGTATTTAAATACACCCGTCCGGGCAACTACAAGTCCCTGCGGCCAGACTGCGAAGAGATCTCGGTGCGGGACTATAACCAGCTTATTGAGAAGCTGAAACTGCAAAAAAAGCCCTCTCAGTACGACTGCCCCCAGGTCGTGTTGGAGCGCATTGAGCCGGGATGGCTGAAGAGCGTAAAGATTTTTGGAAAATCTGGGCTTTTGATGCGGATGCTGGGACGATAAGCAGAGAAAACATAAGTGCAAAAGCAAAAATGGCCACACCCTGTAAAGAAGCGAAGGGGCAAGATAAACCACCATGGTTTGTCTTGCCCTTTTTTAATAGCTAACCCACCATATTTTCAGGAAAAGCGCCTGTGGAAAAAGCTAAAACCAAAGTTTTCATTCAAACAGTCCTTCCGCTATCAGTAATTCAAGAACGCGGGCTTCTCGTTCCAGCATCATCTGATTATCAGGGCCTTGTATTACCTGGCGGTTTTGCCTGATTGCAAATTTTGGAGCGACATATTCTAAAATATAGTTTTCTTCCGCTTCGTAATCATCCAGCGTTTGCGGTACGACATTCTCTTCGGCCTTGCAAAGATAGTAATAGTTATCCTGTACAAAACACTCTCTGGCGTCCCGGTCACTTTTTTGGATCCGATGTACATACCCGTATTCCTTGACCGTACCGGGAAGAACGACTAAGCCTGCTTCTTCCCGCGTTTCCCGTATCATCGCGTCCAGAGGATTCTCTCCATCTTCTATGCCGCCACCTGGAAATTTATAATAGCCGTACTTGAGACTATGAATCATAGCTGCCTTTTGGTTCTTGATCACTATGCTTCTGGCAGAGTTGCGGATAAAAGAATGGGTACACTGGCAATAGTCCTTTCGATCCATTTCAAATAATAATCTCATAGCAGCCTCTGCCACCCCAAACCAAAATTTCCTGTTTCGCGCATTTTCTTCCCCAGTACCACCCGGTCCAGGCCCCCCAGGTCCTTTCGCACCTGTACTCTCTGAAATCCGCTGTCCTGAAAAAGTTTTTTCACCGCCTGTCCCTGCGTGCTGCCAATTTCCACCCCCAGCAGCCCCCCGGGTCTTAGCAGCCGGGCCCACCAACTGGTAATGGCCCGATAAAACACCAGCCCGTCTGGACCTCCGTCCAGGGCAGCGGCGGGCTCCCGCCGTACCTCTGGTTGAAGGCACAGCAAGTCCCCGCTCTCAATGTAGGGTGGGTTTGCGGCAATAAAGTCCAGCCCCTCTGGCAGGTTCTCCGGCAGTTCCGGGCTCAGCACGTCGGCCTCCAGGGCCTCCACTTGAAAGCCGCTATACCTGGCCAAATTTTTACGCAGATAGGCCAGCGCCGCCGGGTCCTTCTCCACACAAAAGACCTTTGCCGCCGGCAGCAGACTGCACAGCCCTAGGCCCACAGCCCCGGTGCCCGCGCACAGGTCCAGGCCGACCCTCCGGGCATCTGCGTCCATGGCCCCGGCCATTGCCTCCACCAGTACGGCGGTGTCCTCTCGAGGAGCCAGCACGCCTTCTCCCACAAACAGCTCTAGGCCCATAAAGGGCCAGCTGCCCACAATATACTGCAAGGGTCGGCGTTCCTCGCGTTGAGCAAGGGCCAAAAGAAAGGCCCGCTCCTTTTGTGCTGAGGGCTCTTCCGCCCCGTGCACCGCTAGCCCCGGGCGGTCCAGGCCCAGAAAATGCTGGACCAGCACCCCAGCGTCAAAGCCTGGCGTATCAATGCCCGCCTGGCTTAGCCGGTCCTTTGCCAGTAAGTACAGCGCTCGGTGGGTCATTTCACCAAGTCCTCGCCGTTTTCCGGAATCACCGCCTCCATAGCGGCAATGGCGGCCTCAATCATTTTGTCGTCCGGCTCCTTCACGGTGATGCGCTGCATCCACAGCCCCGGGGCCGTAATGATCCGGGACAGCAGGCAATCGTGGCGGGCGCAGAGCTT
>JAAWSH010000049.1 GCA_022801475.1 Acutalibacter sp.
GGCCACAGAAAGGGACTGGGACAGGGTGTCAATATAGGGGCTAAACTTCAGCCACAGCAAAGAGGCGGTTTTGTTGGCCTCCTTATACTCCTGGTTCTTCTGGTCAAAGCGCTCTATCTCATAGGCCTCCCGGGCAAAGGCCTTTACCACCCGGTTGCCGGAAATGTTCTCCTGGGCCTGGGTGTTTAGCAGAGAGAGCTTTTCCCGCAGCTCCACATACAGGGGGTGCACCCTTTTAGAGAACACCAGGGTAAAGAGAAAGATAAGGGGAGACACTGCCAGCATGGCAAGGGCAAAGAGCCAGTCTGTAAGCAGAAAAACCACAGAGGTGGTTACAAACAGCACGGTGCAGCTGATGAGCTGGCGGATGACCCAGCACACCGCGTGGCGGATCATGTCCATGTCGCCGGTCAGGCGGGTCATCAGGTCGCCGGTGCGGTTTTTGCCAAAGAAAGCCTGGTCCTGCTCCTGCATATTTTTATACAGGTCCCGGCGCAGCCCGTAAATTAGCTTTTGGGAGCAGACCTCATAGGTCATAACCGAAAGATAGCCAAACCCGGTGCGGAACAGCGTGAAGCCAATGAGCACGGCCACCAGCACCCCCAGGCGGCGGATGGCCTCCTCTGTGACCAGGCCGGTTTCTTGCAGGGGCTTGAACACAGTGTCCATAATGCTTGCGGTGATGAACGAGTTGCCCAGGGCCAAAACAGCCAGCAGGGCAGTGGAAAACAGTGCGAACACATAGCGCTTGTGGCAGCCCTTCATGCGGGCCCATACCCATCGAAGCTGGAACATAGGAGATTCCCCCTCGCCAATAGAAAGTAAAGTGTTTTGGAAAGCTTCCCATATTATAGCGGACGGGTGAAAAAATGCAAGGCGTTTTCTTAAAAAATCATTTTTCAGCACTGTGACTTGTTTAAACACGGTTTCACACTGGGTTTTGTGCAGTATTTGGCTGGTAAAAACGCAAAAACCCAGGGCTTTTTTCGCCCCTTTGTTGCCAGAACCACCCATCCCGGCACAGGGGATTTATCAAGGCAACACCGCGCAAAGCCTTCGCACGGGATTTGCCCGCGCTTTTTCCGTCATAGTGTGACCGTATGATTGCCCACAGTTCCCGCCCGCCAGAACCGCAAAACCATATAGGGTCTAATTGGCGGCGCTCATACCCATCTGACAAATCAATTGACCGCGCGACTCACGCGCAGTCTTTGTGTGGTATTGCCTTACAGGAGAACCCTGGCCCGGGCGCTGAAGCTCTGGCCAGATAAACTCTATTTTTCTATTATAGATATAGACCGCTTGCGAAATTGTAGCCGGGGAACCTACCGGCAGGCAAAGTACGCGGTCCAGGGGCGAAGAGCGGGCCTCGGCCAACTCTCGGCCCCTGGTGGGGGGCAGAGCCCCACGGTCTTGCCGTAGGCCTTTTATTACTCAAAAAATTTTCCCAAGAGGTCTATTGACATTTCAGGGCGGGCGGTGTATGATAGATCATATGAACAATAGCTCATATGAAAGGTGGTTTGAATATGCGAAGGCCAGAAGCCGGGGGCTTTGCCCATGTGCACCAGGACCTGGTACGCCGGGTGCACGAAATTATCCCAGGGGAAGAGCAGCTCTTTGACCTGGCGGAGCTCTTTAAAATTTTTGGGGATTCCACCCGTATCCGCATTCTGTACGTGCTGTTCGAGTCGGAAATGTGCGTGTGCGGCCTGGCCGAGCTGCTGGGCATGACCCAGTCGGCCATTTCCCACCAGCTTCAGGTGCTGAAAAAAAGCAAGCTGGTGCGCTGGCGCCGGGAGGGAAAGACCATCTACTATTCCCTGGCCGACGGCCATGTGCGGACCATTCTGGACCAGGGCATGGAGCATATTACAGAGTAACCAAAAGAGACTTTGCCTCTTTTGAACAAAGGCCAGCCGGCCTTGCCCTTTTAGCCATACCAAAACAAACCCGAAAGGATGGAATGATCATGACCAAACGCTTTAAACTTGTGGACCTGGACTGCGCCAACTGCGCCGCAAAAATGGAGGAGGCCATTAAAAAGATTGACGGCGTAGAGGACGCCGCGGTAAGCTTTATTGCCCAGAAAATGACCGTGCAGGCGGACGAGGCCCGCTTTGACCACATTATGGACCAGGTGGAGAAAGCCTGCCGCAGGGTGGAGCCGGACTGCAAAATTATCCGGTATAGTTAACGCGGCTCAAAAAAGGTAATAGCGCTTTTGAGCCTGGCGGCACGGGTATGCCCGCGCCGCTTTCCTTGAAAATCGCCATGCACTGGTTTTCAAGCGCCTCTACTATCAAGTTTGGGCCCCGCCCAGCAGAACAGAAAGGAATGGATTTTGATGACACAAAAACAAAAAACTATGCTTTTGCGCATTATTGCCGGAGCGGCGCTGCTTTTGGCCGCTGTGCTGGTGCCCTATGCCGGGCCCTGGCGGTTCTTGCTGTTTTTGCCCGCCTACTTTACAGCGGGCTGGGACGTGCTGTGGCGGGCTGCGCGGAACATTGCCCACGGCCAGGTGTTTGACGAAAACTTTTTAATGGCCCTGGCCACAGTGGGGGCCTTTTGCACCGGCTTTTTTGGCCAGGGCGAGTACCCAGAGGCTGTGTTCGTCATGCTGTTCTACCAGGTGGGCGAGCTGTTCCAGGGGGTGGCTGTGGGCAGGTCCCGGCAGTCCATCTCCTCCCTGATGGAGCTGTGCCCAGACTATGCCAACGCCGAGCGCCCAGAGGGCCTGGTGCGGACAGACCCCGAGGACGTGGCCGTGGGAGAGGTAATTGTGATAAAGCCCGGGGAAAAGGTGCCCCTGGACGGCCTGGTGATAGAGGGAAACTCCACCCTGGATGTAGCGGCCCTCACCGGCGAGCCCATGCCCCTGTCTGTAGCAGAGGGAGAAAGGGTCCACAGCGGCTGCGTCAACCTTACGGGCCTTTTGCGGGTGCGGGTCGAAACCGCCTTTGCCCAGTCCACGGTGTCGAAGATTTTGGACCTGGTGGAAAACGCCTCATCCAAAAAGGCCCGGGCCGAAAACTTCATCACCCGCTTTGCCAAGTACTACACCCCCGGGGTGGTGCTTTCCGCCCTGGCCCTGGCCGTGCTGCCCCCGCTGTTTGTGGGGGGCTGGGCTGTGTGGCTAAGCCGGGCCCTCACCTTTTTGGTGGTGTCCTGCCCCTGCGCCCTGGTGATCTCTGTGCCCCTTAGCTTTTTCGGGGGCATTGGCGGGGCCTCCCGGCAGGGGGTGCTGATTAAGGGCGGCAACTATATGGAGGCTCTGGCCCAGGCGGACACCGTGGTGTTTGACAAGACGGGCACCCTAACCCAGGGGGTGTTCCGGGTGGCAAAGACCTGCCCGGTGGGCATTAGCAAAGAACAGCTGCTAGAGCTGGCGGCTATGGCCGAGCACTACTCGGACCACCCCATTTCCCGGTCTTTAAAGGAGGCCTGGGGGGGCCAGGTGGCCCCAGATCGGCTTTCCGGGGCCCAAGAGCTGCCGGGCTGCGGCGTGCGGGTAAAGATAGACGGCAAGGCGGTTTGGGCAGGGAACCACAAGCTGATGGCCCAGCTGGGGGTGGCGGACCAGATTGGCCAAACCGGGGACCAGCCGGGCACTGTGGTGCATGTGGCGGTGGAGAAAACCTATGTGGGGTACATTCTCATTGCCGACCAGCTGAAGCCCGACGCCCTGGAGGCGGTTTCTCACCTAAACAGCCAGGGCATTCGCACCGTTATGCTTACCGGGGACGCAAAAGCCCCTGGAGAGGCCGCCGCCCGGGCCCTGGGCATTGGGGAGGTATACACCCAGCTGCTGCCCGCCGATAAGGTAGAGAAGGTGGAGGAGCTGATGCGGGGCGCAAAGGCCAAGCTGGTCTTTGTGGGAGACGGCATTAACGACGCGCCCGTGCTCTCCCGGGCGGACGTGGGGATAGCCATGGGGGGCCTGGGCTCGGACGCGGCCATAGAGGCTGCGGACATTGTGTTAATGGACGACAAGCCCTCTAAAATTGCCACGGCCATCCGTATTTCCCGAAAAACCCTGGGCATTGTGCGCCAGAACATTGTGTTCGCCCTGGGGGTAAAAGCCCTGGTGCTGGTCCTTAGCGCCCTGGGTCTGGCGGGCATGTGGCTGGCGGTATTCGCGGACGTGGGCGTGATGATTCTAGCCGTACTCAACGCCACCCGCACCTACTTCACCAGCGCAAGCGCTGGACCGTTAATCGCGGAGTCGGGCAAAGCCCCGCCCTCGCCGGTGTAAACCGTTAGCCTAGCCAGCGCGTTCTTCTGGGCGCTTCCGGCAGCGCAAGCGCTGCACCATTAGTCGCGGAGGCGTTCGCCCCAGCTCACTGGCCGCTGTAAACCGTCAGCTTAGCCAGCGCGGCAACGTGACGTTGCATCCAATGTCGCGGAATCGGGCAAAGCTGCGCCCTCGCCAGTGTAAACCGTTAGCTTAGCCAGCACGTTCTTCTGGACGCTTCCGGGGTGGGCTCTCTTTATGTCTCTCTTTAACCAATACGGGCCCCACCCCTTCGCCCCCTGTCCGCGCTGGCTGGGCTGGAAGTTACCACCGGCGAGTGAGCCTAAGCGAACGCCCCCGCGACTAATGGTGCAGCGCTTGCGCTGCCGCGGCTAACGGCGCTTGACATTTTTGTGGTTTTCTGTTATAATTATACATATAGGTATAGTGGGGATTTTTCCATGCTTATGGAGAAAGAGCGTTTGGACGTGCTCAAATCTGTGGCTTTTGATGGGACGCAACGTCTGCTGATGTGTTACGTGTTGCGGTGTGTTACGGCTTTTACCTATAGTTATAACAATATACACTCTGTACACGACTTTATAAAACACCGTAACACAACACAACACGTAACACATCAGCGCTTGGCTGCGCTCTTCTTGTAAAGCCAAAAACGTTGGTTTTTAGGGAGGCTGCCCAAGCGGCGGGGGTTTCTACAAGAGGGCGTAGCCTCCTTAATAAGCGAAAAAGGGATACAAAGAGGGAAAGGCAGAGCCTTTCCCTTTTGCTTTCTCTAAGCGATGAAGAACATGCCGTTCATTATAGAGGGACGCAGTTCTTGATGGATAAAGCCAGCAAGGCTAAATCAGCGGCCCCGTCAGGTCCCGCAGGTCCCCCCGCTGCTCCTGCCACCAGGCGGTCAGCTGGTCAAAATTCTCGTCTGGCTCTACCAGCAGCCGGGCCAGCTGGTCCAGCTCCTCCAGCCGGCGGGCGGGCAGCTCCTCTTGGCGGCCGAGGAAGCCCGCCATATACCGGGGATAGAACACATAGGAGATCTCATGGTTCATCAGGGCGTAGAAGTCGTACACCAGGTACCGGGCCAGGGCCCGCAGGCCCCGGGTGCCCAGGCAGTCGGCATAGAGGAAGCGCCCGCCGTCCTCTTCTCCTGCCCGCACCTTCAGCCAGGCCTCCGCCGCCCAGTCGAACTGACCATGGCTCATGTCATAGGGGGTAAAGGGCAGGCCCAGGCCGTCGTACAGGCCGTCGGCGTCGAAGGTGACCCAGCGGTCCTCCTTCTCGCTCCAAATTTGGTTAATCCAGTGGTCCATGCTGACCCCCGGTTGGAAGTACGGGGCGTACCCAGCCCGGCAGCGGCAGGGCACGCCCTTGGCCTTATAGATAGAGGCTGTCAGCACAGCCACAAACCGGCAGGTAAGCACCAACTTGTCCTCCACCCGGCGGTCTGGCACAAAGCCCCGGGGGTCCAGGCGGAAGAGCCCAGCGGCCATGGCCGGGGCGGTGAGGTAGATGTCGTCCTCGCAGGGCAGGCGGCCCTGGGGCCAGCGGGTCATGTCGCCATAGCGCAGGTCCGCGTTGGCAAAGGCGTTGCCCTGGGCCAGGGTCACCCGGTGGATGATCTGTCGGGAGAGTAGCTCCGAGAGTTCCTGGGGGCTGCCGGGCAGGGTGCGGAAGTACTCCGCGTAGAGGCCGGGGTAGGTAAAGGGGCCGGTTTGTAAGTAATGTTGGCGAATTTTGTCTGTCAGCATGGCTGTATCCTCCTGAAAAGTGATTTTGTGTGGAAAAAGGCGTTTTGCTAGGGCTTGTTTGAAAATAGAGGAAATGACGGATTTTTGACCAGAAGCGGTCAGCTTCAAGGAGAAAACCGCAAGGAATACTTGCGTATTACGAGGATTTTCGACGCAGAAGATGGCTGCTTCTGGGTAAAAAGACGGCGTTTTCGATTTTTCAAACAAGCCCTAAGGGTAATAACTTTTAAGCGAGGCGTGGGGCGGCGCTCCGCCTATATTATACCCCCTCTCGCCCCCTTTTGCCTGTCTTTTCGGGAACATTTTTGTCCACTGCCCGGGTTTGTGAAAAATTATTCTGGCATTGCGGCCCAGTTTGTGATAGAATGTGCTTGACAAAGCTTCCCTTTGCAAAGGCGCTGGGAAGCGCAACCTACAATGGACGGAGAAAGGAATGGCCAGTCTTATGGAAAACAAGGCAAAGTTTTTTTTCAGCCCAGAAAACCGCGTGGCGCCCTTGGGAATTATCACCCTGGAGGGCGCGGAGGAGCTCTCCGCAAAAATCGACGCCCACCTGGTGCGCTGGGCCCGGGAGGCCGGCATGGAGGTGGACACCTTTTGTCTGCGCAGCAGCTGTCCCCGGTTTACCTCTGGCGACGCCAAGGGCATCATTGAGCAGACGGTCCGGGGCTACGACCTGTTTTTTGTGGTGGATGTGGGCAACTACAGCCCCACCTACCCCTTCTTCGGCATGGAAAACCACATGTCCCCTGACGACCATTTCCAAAACCTTAAGCGGCTGATTCAGGCCACCAGCGGCAAGGCCCACCGCATTAACGTGATTATGCCCGTGCTGTACGGCGGCCGCCAGCACCGCCGCAGCTACCGGGAGTCTTTGGACTGCGCCTTTGCCCTGCAAGAGCTGCAAAGCATGGGGGTGGAAAACGTGGTCACCTTTGACGCCCACGACCCCCGGGTGCAGAACGCCGTGCCCCTGATGGGCTTTGACAACCTAAAGGCCTCTTATCAGGTGCTGAAAAGGATGCTCCGCAGTTTTCCGGACCTGGCCATTGACCGGGACAGCTTTATGGTGGTCAGCCCAGACGAAGGGGCCCTGGACCGAAACATGTTCTTTGCCTCTGTGATGGAGGTGGAGATGGGCATGTTCTACAAGCGCCGGGACTACTCCACCTTTGTGGACGGCCGCAACCCCATTGTGGCCCACGAGTACCTGGGCTCGGACGTAGAGGGCAAGGACATCTTTGTGGCGGACGACATTATAGCCACGGGAGATTCCATGCTGGACCTGGCCGCCCGGCTAAAGGCCCGCAGGGCCCGGCGCATCTTTGTGTTTGCCACCTTCGCCATCTTTACCAAGGGCCTGGAGGCCTTTGACAAGGCCTACCGGGAGGGGCTGGTTGACGGGGTGTTTGGCACAAACCTTACTTACCGCACCGAAGAGCTGAAAAACCGCCCCTGGTTTTATGAGGTGGACGTTTCTAAATATATTTCATACTATGTATCAGCCCTGAACCATGATATGGCGGTAAGCAGGCTCATTGACCCCCACGAGAAGATGAGCGTGCTGCTGGACAAACGCCGGGAAGAGCGGGAAAAGGAACAGAACCAGCAGCTAAGCTTTTAGGGCTTAAGTTTAGAAAAATGGGGAACGCTGTCTTTTGGGATGGGGCGGAACGCCCTGTGTTTTTAGCGTAAAGCGGGGAGCCCTGGCTGGACGCGGGGAATTTTCTACCGTGGATTATGAAAAAATTTGTCAGGAGTTGGTTGAATTCATTCATTGGTGAGGTGATCGCACATTGTTTGACAGATTGCGGGAGGACATTGACGCAGTGATGCGGCGGGACCCAGCGGCCCGGTCCCGGCTGGAGGTATATTTTCTTTATTCCGGGTTCAAGGCGGTGCGGGCCTACCGCAGGGCCCACTGGTTCCAGCGGCATGGCATGAAGTTTTTGGCCCGGGCCATCTCCCAAAGCGCCCGGCGGCGGACCGGTATTGAGATACACCCAGGGGCCAAGATTGGCCGGGGGCTGTTTATTGACCACGGCATGGGGGTGGTGATTGGCGAGACCACGGAGATTGGCGACAACTGCACCCTGTACCAAAATGTGACCCTGGGCGGCACGGGCAAGGACCAGGGCAAGCGCCACCCCACCCTGGGCAACAACGTGCTGGTGGGGGCCGGGGCCAAGGTGCTGGGCCCCTTTACTGTGGGGGATAACGCCCGGGTGGCCGCTGGGGCGGTGGTGCTGGACGCGGTTCCGGCCAATGCCACGGCAGTGGGGGTGCCTGCCCGGGTGGTGCGCATTGCGGGACAAAAGGTGGCCAATGAGCAGCTGGACCAGATTCACGTGGCGGACCCGGTTTCCATGGAGCTGTGCCGCCTGCGCAGCGAGCTGGTGCGGCTGGAAGCCAAGGTAGCCGAGCTGGCCAAAACCACCGCAAAGCCAAAAGAGGGCACAGCGTAGCGAAAAAGGGTGCAGGGATCGTTCCCTGCCGAGGGTGCGGGGCGAGAAGCCCCGCGACCTTGCTCTAGCGGCGCGGAAAGGAATAGGCGGGAGCAGCAGCCTCCCAGGCAAAGGAAGGAAGCGGGGGTGGGCGAGTTCCGCGCCGGTAAACATAGCGCCTTCCGGCGGGAGACCGCCGGAACAGCGGACGGTTTGCAGCGAGCCGCTGGAAGAGCGGAGAGGGCACGGGGCCAGCTGCCGGAAGAGCGGGGAGTCTGCCGGTGGGCCGGTGTGGAAGCCAGGCGCAGCCCGCCGGTGGGGCAGAGGCCCTAATTGGCAAAGAAAAACGCCTGGATAAGGGGCGGGGCTGTAATAAAGATACTTCTCAATGAATAAAACCTGGGGCTTGCTTGAAAAATTGGAAACGCCGTCTTTTTGCTTATAAGCGGTCCCTTTCCCCGTCAAAAATCCTCGTCAATCGCCAGATTGGCTTGCGGTTTTCTCCTTGAAATGGACTTCTTCTGGGCAAAAATCCACCATTTCCTCTATTTTCAAGCAAGCCCTAGAGTCTGTTTTAAAACCAGAGAAATGCCAGTATTTTTGTTCCAGGGCGGGCGGTTTCAAGACGAAAACCGCAAGAAATACTTTCGTGTTTCGAGGATTTTTAACACAGAAACCGTTTGCCAC
>JAAWSH010000050.1 GCA_022801475.1 Acutalibacter sp.
TTCTGCACAAAGGGATACATAATGACCAGCGGGAAAGCCGCCAGGGTAACAATCACGTACTTCAACTGGTCCACCAGCTTCTGCTTTTCCACCAGCTCCGAAGCGGACATGCCCTGTGTCAGCGAGTTGGAAAGCACCAGGTCCCGCAGGATGACCTGCAAAGGCATCTTATTCTGGTCCTGTAGGAACATAATGGCGTTAAAGTACACATTCCACATAGCGGTGGCATAGAAGAGCACCATAACCGCGATAATAGTTGAGGACAGAGGAAGAGCAATCTTAAAGAAGAACCCAAAGTCCGAGCAGCCGTCCAGCTGGGCCGCCTCTAAAAGGTCAATGGGCAGGTTCCCCTCAAAGAAGGAGCGGGCTACAATCAGGTTATATACCGAAACCGCGCTGGGCAGTATCAGGGCCCACATGGTGTTATAAAGCCCCAGGTTGCGCACCACCAAGTACAGGGGAATCATGCCGCCGTTAAAGAACATGGTAAAGGTGAACAGGAACATAATAGGCCGCCGGCCCACCATATCCATGCGAGAAAGGGCGTATGCGCCAGGAATGGTGCAACACAGAGACACTATAACGGACACCGCCGTATACAGTAAGGTATTGCCGTAGCCGCTCCAAATGCGGGGGTATTCCAGGGCCTCTTTATAGCCGTTAATAAAGGGCTTGGTGGGAATGATCAAAAACTGGCCGCTGTTCACCACCGCCGGGTCTGTAAAGGAAGCCACCACTGTGTACCACAGGGGATAAACTATCACAATACTGATAAGGATCATCAAAATGGAGTTGAATACGTTAAACACATGGTCGCCGGCCGATTCCTTAGCGCCCACAATGCCAGAGGTTTTTTCAAAGGAGGAAAGCTCCTTCTCTTTATTTTTCGCCATACCCAAAAGGCCTCCTTTCTAAATTTAGAATATGCTGACGCCGGCCGCTTTTTTGGAAACGGTGTTGGCGCACACCAGAATGACGAAGTTCACGATTGAGTTAAACAGGCCCACCGCCGTGGCAAAACTGTACTGGGCGTTTTGCAGGCCCACCTTATACACATAGGTGGAGATAATCTCAGATACGTCTGTGTTCACGTTCGTCTGCATCAAGTAGGCTTTCTCATAGCCCAGGCTCATCACGTTGCCCACAGCCAAAATCAGCATCAAAATCACAGTGGGCATAATCAGCGGAATATCGATGTAGATAATCCGTTGCAGCTTGGTGGCTCCATCAATCACCGCCGCCTCATAAAAGTCGGCGCTAATGCCCGTTAGGGCCGCTATGTACACAATGGCGTTAAAGCCCATCTGCTGCCACACGGTAGAGCCAATGTACATGGTGCGGAAGTACTCGGGAGCCGAGTTAAAGCTCTGTATGCTGCCCCCCGCGGCCACAATGGCGTTGTTTATAATGCCGGTGGCGGAGAAGATCATGTTCATAATGCACACGATAATTACGTTAGAAAGGAAGTACGGCGCGTAAGAGATGGTCTGCACCACCTTGCGGGCCTTATTGCTGCGCAGCTGGTTAAGCAGCAGCGCGAAAATGATGGGGATGGGGAAAGAAATAATCAGCTGCTCCAGGCTAAGAACAATGGTGTTCCAAATCGCCGTGGTGGCAATACTGGTGCTGAAGAACTGCTGGAAGTACTTCCAGATGGGGTTTGCCCAGGGGCTGCCCAGAATCCCGCCACCCCGCATCTTAAAGTCCTTAAAGGCGATGATCACGCCATACATGGGATAGTAGGCAAACAGAATCAGCCAGATAAGGGCCGGCAGAAGCAGCACATATAGCTGCCAGGAAGAGAGGATACGGGCCAGCGTACCCTTTTCTCCCATTTTTTCTTTACCTTTCGGCATGGCTTTTGCCATTTGGTTCCAACTCCAATCTTCGTAAATTGATGGCGCCCTACAGCACGGGCTGCCGCTTGGTTTTCAAGATACCATTTAGCTGCATACATGCAGCTAAACATAAAGAGGTACCTCTTTTCGCCTTTTCCTCTGCCGGGCCCATGCCCGGCCTCTTTTTCATAATGATCACCCCATCCTTCCCCTTGGGGCCGCCTCTCCTTTTTGCCACAATACTTTACACCACAGTATCATGTATTATATGTAAAAAGGGCTCGGCCCGCCTGTTTCTTTCTGTCCGGCTCCACAGTGCCCCGCAAACACATGCCTTTTTATGCCGCTATGTGTTAATTTACCTCAGCTGTTGCCCAGATAGACAGAAAGCTTATTCCATAACTTAGTTTATGAAACATATTGTATACCACCCCAGAAGATATGTCAATGTGTTTTTGCATAATTTGTGGCAGTTCACAATTTGTTCTTCATTTATTGTTCGTTTTGACCGAAGCTCCAAATATGAAATGAATTTTCAGTGATTTTACCATCTTTACATGATCCCCCCTTCAGTGGTATCATGTGCCTAAGTTAAGGTTCAAGCTCCTGGCACTCTCTATACTTTATTGTCCTATTTGTCTCATCCTCCATTTAATGAACGAATTTTTTCAATGTTTTTAGGCGGTTCATCTCCATTCTCCACATTCTTCCATCCCTGTCGGGAGCTATCCTTAACTAAATTAAATTATATCCACCATAAAGGAGTCTCCTATCATGAGCACACAAGGCATCCGCGATTTTCGTCCCCAGCTGCACTTCACCCCCAAGACCGGATGGATCAATGATCCCAACGGCCTGGTATATGAAAACGGCAAGTACCACCTTTTCGCGCAATACTATCAAGAGCCCCACTGGGGCCCCATGCACTGGTACCACGCTGTCAGCACTGACCTAATCCATTGGGAACACCTGCCCATTGCCCTGGAGCCTGACGAACTGGGCTATATCTTCTCCGGCAGCGCGGTTCTGGATGAGAAGAACACCTCTGGCTTCGGCCAGGATGGCAAAGCCCCCCTAGTGGCCATGTACACCAGCCACGGCAGCCACAGCACAGTGGACGGCCACGGCCAAGAGCAGCAGAGCATTGCCTATAGCTTAGACGGCATACATTTTACCAAATACCAGGGCAATCCCGTGATCCCCAATACGGCCTTGCGGGACTTCCGGGACCCAAAGGTATTCCATAACGCTGTTAAGGATTGCTGGAGCATGGTCTTAGCCGCCGGAGACCATGTGGAGTTCTACGCCTCTCAAGACCTGAAGAGCTGGACCAAAACCGGCCAGTTCGGTCCAGAGGGCAACTATTCCCAGGGTGTGTGGGAGTGCCCAGACCTGTTCCCCCTAACTGTAAATGGCAAGGAACTGTGGGTTCTGCTGGTCAGCATGGGGCCCAATCCCCAAAATCATGGCGCCCGCATTCAGTATTTTACCGGCTCCTTCGACGGGGATCAATTCGTCGCCGACGGCCGCTTTACTCAGCCGGAGTTTGTGGACGCGGGCTTTGACAACTATGCGGGCGTCACCTATTCCGGTACCCCGGAGCGCCTCTTTGTGGGCTGGGCTCTGAATCCCGTATACGCTGGAAATACCCCCACCGGGAAGTACTGCTGCCAAATGACCCTGCCCCGCGCCGCCACCTTAGCCGATACCCCCAAGGGCGGCCCCCGGCTAGCCTTTGCTCCCAAGGACCAGGCCGCTTTTGGCGAAGCCACCCCCTGGGACGGCAATTTGCCCGGCGAGGTATTCAAGCTTACCGTTACCGGCAGCGGGGCCTCCACCATTACCCTAAGCAATGAACAGGGCCAGGCGCTGCGCTTTGGCGTGGACCATCAGAACCAGGCCTTTGTGGACCGCCGGGAGGCCGGCGCCAAGGACTTTGACCAGTACTTTGCCCAAGACTGGGCCGGGCTGCTGTGTGCCCCCCGGTTCTATGACGGCCAGTGGGAGATGCAGTTCATTTTTGACCGCTCCATCTGTGAAATGTACATAGATGGCGGCACCCGGGTCTTTACTGCCGCCGTCTACCCAGACGCCCCTTATACCAAGCTTTCTGCCACCGGCAAGGCTGAAATTCAAATCCACAGTCAAAAATAAGGAGGAACCCATATGCCAGATATTTTGCTGACAGGCGAACTGCTTATCGACTTTTCCCCAGTCAAGGCCCCCGGCTTTGCGGGCGCTGTGTATCCAAACCCCGGCGGGGCCCCGGCCAACGTGGCTGTGCAGCTCTCCCGGCTGGGGGTGTCCGCCGGGTTCATCGGCAAGGTGGGCTGTGACAACTTTGGCCAAACCCTGCGCCGCTGTCTGGAGGAAAACAGTGTGGACGCCCACAACTTAATTATGGATCCAGACTGCCTGACCACCCTGGCCTTTGTCCATCTAGACGAGAATGGGGACCGCAGCTTTACCTTTTACCGGGATCCCGGCGCGGACACCCAACTGCGTACAGAAGAAATCGATATGGCTTCAGTAGAGGGGGCCAGCATTCTGCACTTCGGCTCCCTGTCTCTGACCACCGAGCCCGGCCGCACCACCACCCTGGAGCTGGTGAAAAAGGCCCGGGAAATAGGCAAACTGATTTCTTATGACCCCAACTGGCGGCCCGCCCTGTGGAAGTCTGAAGAAGCGGGTATCCAGGGGATGAGCCTGGGGCTCCCCCTATGCCACGTGCTGAAAATCTCCGAGGAAGAGCTGGCCCTGCTCACCGGCACCGACAGCATTGCCGAAGGCACTAAAAAGCTGCACGATATGGGCATTGTGCTTATTATGGTCACCCTGGGCCCCAAGGGCTGCGTCTCTTCCTTTAAAGGCCAGCTGCGTCACCACCCCACCTTCGACACCCCTGTGGTAGACACCACAGGCTCCGGCGACAGCTTCTGGGGATCCTTCCTGTCCCAGCTGTTCCAAAACAGCGTCACGGACCCGGAGAAGCTGGAGGCTCTGGACCCAGAGCAGTTGGGTGAGTTCTGCCGCTTTGCTAATGCGGCGGGGTCTCTGTGTGCCACCCGCCCGGGTGGCATTCCAGCCCTGGCGGACCGAGAGGGCATTCTGGCCTGCATGGAAGAATATCCCTTGCTGGAAACAGGTTTTCAAGTAAACTAAAGGACAACCTGTGAGGAATACATGGCGGGAAATTGCCCGGAACAGCGGTTCCTCCAAACGCCTCTTCTCGTTGTGGTTCCTTGCACGATCCACACAATCATACTTTTGCGCTGATGCAAGGCAAGACACACCTGTCTGGCTATTTGCAAAAAATCCCATAAAAATTCCCCCGGAGAGCCGCGGCCCTCTGGGGGATCACTATTACCATAAAAAGCCTTAAAGTCCTTTAAACTCCAGCAGGTTCTATAGCCCATTGTAAAAGTCCAAGGTGCCCGTAAAGTTCACATACAGCCCCAGCAGGAACAACGCTCCTGCCAAGCCCCACAGGACCCACCGGACCACTACGGGCCCTTTGCTTCCTGCCGCCAGAGCACCGCACAGGCACAGATAGACCGTTGGCAACAGATCCACAAAATACCGGTTTCCAAAATGAGCCCCACCCATGGTCTTGTGAGCACAAAGCATCACCCCGTGGAGAGCGAACAGAAACAACACCCCCAGCTTCAGCCAATGTTCCGGCTTCAGCGGCGTCCTGGCCCTCAAGCGGCTGTACCCAGCCCAGGCTCCTGCCGCCAGGGCCAGTATCAGTATGGGATTCACCAAAAAGATATTGCTGCCATTGAACATGGGAAACACCCACCGGCCTGTTTCCGGGTCCACTGTGGGCATACGCCAAAGGCTGGGCAAATTATTTGCCAGGTAGCTTAGGCTAAACTGCCCATGCTGGGCGTTGACAAACTCAGGCAGAAAGTTATGGCCAAACTCAAAGGGATTTCCAAAGCGCAGTTGGTTCAACACCAGGTACGAGCCCCCCAAAGCCACGGCGGGCAGCAGCCGCCAGTCCTCTTGCCAAAAAAGCCGCTTCCAGTTTGGCTTGCCGCTTCCCTGGGCATAAAGCAGCAGCCAGCAGGCCACCGGCGTATACAGCACCTGAAAGGGCCGACACCCCACCGCCGCAACCAAAAACAGCGCCGCCAGCCCCTTTGCACCCCGGGCCGCGTGGTAAAAGGAGCCTAGGGTTAAGGTAAAAGCCAGGTTTTGGGCCAAAAACCACACCCAGCCGTCCACTGTCACCTGCAAAAGATTGTTGCCACAGTAAAGGAACACTGGCAGCAGTACACTGGCCGGGGCGCCAAGCCGGAAATGCCTGGCCAGCAGAACCCCATAGGCCGTACCTACTAGAAGAGAAGCAAAGGCCAACAAACCGTCTGGCGCGTTTTCGCCAAAAACCGCCGCCAGGGGCAACAGAAGATAGGAGGGCAGGGGTGGGAAAGACACATAGTACTTGCCCTCATAAATGGCTAACTCCAGCCAAGGGTAGTCTTGCCCCAAATCCAGGCTTCCCCGCAGCCAAGCGCAGGCCTGAAGCACATAGGAATTGTAGACGTTGTCCGCCAGCAGCCCCTTGCCCGAAAGCGAGATAAACAGCATGTGGAACAAGGCCACCAGGCCCATAGCCAGAAGAACCAGGCCGGTCTCCCGATTTATAAACTTCTTTGCTCTATCCATTCTATCAACCTTTCTTTGCCGCCCAGCACGCTTCGGATGAAAGAGCCCGGGCTCTTTTAGAGGCTGTTTATTTTTTATGATACGCTTTTGGGTCTGGATTGTCAAGGGCACAGCCTGGAAAGGGAATGTCCAAAGGCGCTGTTAAAAGAAACGGAAAAGAGAAAAAGGAAAGCGGCGGCGGGAGTTAATAGAACGGAAACGAGCCTTAGCAATACCGAAGCGATTATAAGTCCGGACAAAAACAAGTAGAACAGCCTGAAGGTTCTTCAACTTACGAGGGAAACATCTGTTGCTCCGTGCCAGAGTTAGGATATAGTGGCTCAAATCGGCATTAACACCTTCTATCGTGAACATGTTTTTTGTTGTGGATATTGCAAATATGCTTTCCGGGAAAAACAACGTCCAAATAGCCATAGTATCCATCCGTACAATTGCATTCCGCTTCGGGGGATAAAGTTAACCATCTTCTGGATAGTTATGGAAATTTTATCGGTACTCACTGCATGGCCTACAATTTGTCTTGGCTCTCTGCTAACTATTGTCATTTCTCACGAGTTCCTGTATGTGGCTTGCGCTCTAGGAACCAATACAGTTCATCCAATTCAGCCGTTCCCAACGCAGAAGTTTGTTCCTTTCCACATCATTCTTCGCGCTCTCTTTTATCCAATTCATAACATTGGATTTGTTCCTATGCAGGATTTTTCCTACGCTCTGTCCACTGACTCCAGATACATTTTGATTGCCAATTCCCTTGTTTCTTTTGCGTATTCATGCCGTTTGGGAACTAGTGTATATGTCCCACCGCACTCCTTGCACTTATACTTCTGCGTTCTGGATCGGTTGTTTCCTATTTTTACTTGTCCTTCTCCCTCTCCACATTTCGGACATTTTCTTTCTTGCTTCTCTGTTTTTATCATTTTCTTATTCTATACATATACACGCTATTTGATCACTCCCCAGAGAGTACCATGTACACATGAATTTAGAATTGCTTTGCCTCAGCCGCTCCATGATACTCTGTACCCGGCACGAATCAGGCTGGTACAGAAGAATCAATCCTGATCCTGAAAGCGACAGCCCCATCTTTGAGGATACTATGGACCTGTATTATCCACAGTGCCTTTGATGTGGCGGTGGGCGGAAGAATCTCTATGCGGGAAAGACATGGTCTCAATGACTTTGAACTTGATTCTGACTAAATACACCCCACTGGCACTCTGCTCCAGCGGGATGGGGCTATTTTCCCAGTAGACTGGCTCTCGAACTGTGTGCAGCTGTGGTCCTCGCTCCGGTATTTATACTTCTACCGAACGGTGCGCCTTTGCCACGAAGTCGATCACATCGCCCTTTGTTCCACAACCAAAACAATAGAAATAATCTTCGTTCAGCTTCATGCTGGGAGTGCGGTCGTCGTGAAAGGGAAAGCTAACCATTTGGTCGCGACTCAATTTCAATCCGTAATATTCAGCAGCCTGTCTAACGGAGATAGTCGCTTTCGCAGTTTCAAAAATATTCAAATAGCAATCCTCCTGTTTCGGTTTTATTAAGCCGTTCTACCCATTCCGTTTCCTGACAGGCACCCCTACTCGGCGCTGTGCCGTCCCCTTACAGGGCGCTCGTTCCTTTTGAGAAAGTCTTGACGGTTTATCTCGGTCTGGACGGCCATTCAGTTGTTCCGATCGATCGCTAAGCCAAGTTTACCGCAAAAAACAAGCGATTCTCGTTTATCCACGAAAGCCGCAAGTACCAAAGTGATACAATGTCGCACCGGGAACAATCTGTATCGCATCCGATGAAATTATACCTGCCGTTACAAAACCTATTGGTACATATCTCCGTCTTTCTGACGATACGCGAGGGAAAGATTGCAAGTCACCACCCAGTGTGGATGCTGAGACAGGGGCAATTCTGTGATATAACGCTTCGCCTGCTGAAATGGGGTCAGCAGAGTACCATCCGACTGCTTAATTGGCTTTTTCAAATTTTTTCCCAAGCCTTTTTGCTCAATTAACACCTTTGTGGATAGAATTGTCCCATCTATGAAACTGGTGTGATCAAGATGAACCCGCTCCTCAAATGTGATAAATTGTTCAGGATGTTCCACACCATAGACATCACGAAGCAGAGGAAGCCAGAATGGTTGACTTTCTCCTTTTTCGTAACCCTTATTTTTCCAATATGCAGCGAATTGTCTTGCCGCTTCCTTCTGTTGTGTATCGTTCATTTTATACCTCCGCCCAGCATTTCCAAGAATCAAATCATCCCAAAATATTTCAACGCATCTATAATTGCCTTTTCCTTTTCAGGAGGGCAGATTGGCTGCTTGGCATCTTCGTTTTTAGTGAGATTGTAATTAGCACGCTCAATAATACCATGTTTTCTCTTTACTTGGGCGATATAGAGGTGACTGACTTTTAAGCTGGTATGCTTCAGCACATACTCCTTGATTTCCTCATAGGTTGCTTTACTCTCCGCAGAGGTCAAGTCCAGCTCGTCCATGTTCAGTTCCACTTCGATATGCTGCTTGGTGTTGAGTTTGGACAATAAACATACCGTCTCAACGGTATTACCCCTTTCCCACAAAACTTTCCTTACTTCCTTGCCGTCAATAT
>JAAWSH010000051.1 GCA_022801475.1 Acutalibacter sp.
CTCTATCTGTACTATGGTCCGGACAATGCCTATATGGTGGACCAGTACGGGTTTGTGCTGGGCGAGTTTGAGGACTTCCTGAAATTTATTGAGGAAAAGACCCGGCGGGAGAAATGAAACAAAGGCCGGCAGCAGAGGAAAAGTGCCGCCTGTATCTTTGGGCGCCCTGCTGCCGGAAGGGCTGGAGGTGATGAAAGCCTGGGGGTTCTCATACAAAACCAATATGATTTGGGAAAAGGTGCGTAAGGATGGTATGCCAGACGGACGGGGCGTGGGATTCTATTTTCGAAATGTTACCGAGATATTGCTGTTTGGAGTTAGAGGAAACAAAAACCGGACAAAGGACCCGGGACGTTCGCAGGTAAACCTGGTACGCGCTATGAAGCGGGAGCATTCTCGAAAGCCGGACGAATTTATTGAACTTATTGAAAAATGCTCAGAGGGACCTTATTTAGAGCTGTTTGCCAGAGGGAGCAGAGATGGCTGGGATATGTGGGGGAATCAGGCTACAGAGTACTACGAGCCAGATTGGAATACCTACACCAATCATACGGTTGCCCCAAAAAGGCCTTCTCAAAAGGCATAGAACCTATGAAAGGATGATAAAAATGCAGGGACCCATCGGAATCATTGGCGCAATGGAGGTAGAGGTGCGGGCGCTGATTGACGAATTAGAGGACGTACGCCAGGAGGAAATTGCCCGGATGTGCTTTTACCGGGGAAAGCTTAGCGGCGTAGACTGTGTGGTGGTGCAGTGCGGCGTGGGCAAGGTGAACGCGGCCCTGTGCGCCCAAACCCTTATTTTGAAGTATGCTCCCCGCCTGGTCATTAATGTAGGAGTGGCCGGCGGCGTGGGGGTTGGCATCGGCGACCTGGTGGTGGCCAGCGACTGTGTGCAGCATGACTTCGACAGTACCGCTATGGGCGACCCCTTGGGCACGCTATTCATCCGCAGGCAGGGGGGCGGGGATGAGGAGATTATCCATATCCCCAGCGACAGCCACGCGGCCCAGGTGCTGCTGGCCGAGGCGGCCAGCATTTACGGCGGGGCCCACAGCGGCGTGGTGGCCACAGGCGACGTCTTTGTGGCAGATCCTAAGAAAAACCGCTGGCTGAACGAGACCTTTGGGGCAAAAGCGGTGGAAATGGAGGGGGGCAGCATTGCCCAGGTGTGCTATATGAACCAGGTACCCTATGCGGTTCTGCGGGCTATCTCGGACAACGCCAACGATGAATCCCCTACAGACTTCCCCACCTTTACCAAAGCCTGCTCGGAAAAGACCACCCAGCTCCTAAAACAGGCTTTGCCGAAGCTTTAAGGTCATGGGGCATTAACAGTGTCTGCCAGTCCGGCCGGCTTGGGGCGGTAGCCTCACACTCCATTGTCTTTTGAAAAAGGTGGACAAAAACTTGATTCTGAAGCGTTTCGGGATTTTTCCCAGCTGGCTTCTGCCACAAAGCGTGGGGCTGGGCAGGGCTAAAACCCCTTTAGGCGGCTGAAAGCTGGGCGCACCTGGGCATAGCTAGGAGGAAAACCATGGGAAGAAGCAGGCAGGTATCCTGCCATGGGGATGAGCGGCGCTTCGCTGTGCTGGCGGAGTTCATCTCCGACTATTTTGGCAAGTCCATTCAGTACATCGCGGATATTGCCGGCGGTCAGGGAATGCTGTCCCGGCTGCTGACGAAAAAGTATAACTACACGGCAGAGGTGGTGGACCCCCGGCACTATACCCTAAAAGGAGTGAACCACCGGGAGGCCCTATACACGCCGGATATGGCCGCTTACTATGACCTTGTGGTAGGCCTGCACCCCGACGCGGCCACCCGGCCCGTGGCCGAGAGTGCCTTGACCCGCCCGGTGGTTATTGTTCCCTGCTGCAATTACTGGGACAAAAGCCGCAAGCTGAATTCCATCGCCATAGCCGATGAGATCGGCAAGTATTATACCGAAAACAGCAAAGCTATGAACGGTTCCAGCTGGACTTCAGCTATCCCAATATATGCCTGGTCTCGCGTCCGCCTAAAAAAGATTGGTAAAGTCCAGGGCTTGTTTGAAAATAGAGGAAATGACGGATTTTTACCCAGAAGCGGCCAGCTTCAAGGAAAAAACCGCAAGGAATACTTGCGTATTACGAGGATTTTCGACGCGGAAGAGGACCGCCTCTGGGTAAAAAGACGGTGTTTTCGATTTTTCAAACAAGCCTTAGAGTCTGCTTTAAAACTACAAAATACTGTCTGTTTTGGCCAGAAAAGGAGCATTCGGTGTCAAAAATCCAGCATTTCTCCGGGTTTCAAACAGACTCTAGAGGCGATATAAACGGATGCTCCATTTTGATGGCTGGGCCTGGGTAAAGCCGAAGACTCCGCAGGCCGCTAATGAGAAGGAGTACAAGGAGGATTTGTCCTCCTTCAGGACGCAGGATAAAGCCCTTGGGAAGGAGAATGGATATGAAGATTTATGATATTTCAAAAGAGTTGTTCTCAGCCAGCGTGTACCCCGGCGACCCTGTGCCGGAGAAGCGGCCTTTCTGCACCTGGGAGCAGTGCGGCTGCAACGTGACTGTGCTGACCTTGGGAAGCCACAACGGCACCCATATGGATGCGCCCCGGCATTTTATAAAAGATGGCCGGACCATGGACCAGCTGGAGCTAGAAAAATGCGTGGGTCCCTGCCGGGTAGTCCGGGCCCAGGGTGGGCTGAATGGCTTGTGGGTGGAAGAGGCCTTGGCAGGGGGCGTAAAGCGGCTGCTAATTGCTGGAGAGATCCAGCTGACCCTGGAGGCTGCGGAAAAGATGACAGGCCTGGGACTGGAATTTCTGGGGGTAGAGAGCATGAGCGTGGGCCCGGTGGGCGGCGATACGGGGCCCATCCACCGGGAACTGCTGAGCCATGAAGTGGTGCTTTTAGAGGCCTGCGTCCTGGACCAGGTGCCAGAGGGAAGATATTTTTTGGTGTGCCAGCCCCTAAAAATGGCTGGCCTGGACGGTTCGCCGGCACGACCCCTGCTGCTGGAGGATATAAAATAGGAGGAAGCCATGAGAGAGCTTGAACAGCGGGCATACTGCTATTTAGGTAGGAATCCCGTTCTTTACATGGATATGATCGAGGCCCTGCGCCGGGGAACCGGCAGCGTGTACGCAGTGCGGGAGGACGGGGCAGTGATTTATGAGCGGAACAGCCAGGCCTATTTTTTGGCGGCGGAAAGCGGCCAAAGCTGCGCGGCCCTTTGCCTGGGCCTGAAAAAACCCCGTCAGCTGGTGGTTCACGACATGGACAGCGCCCAGGCGCTAAAAGAGATGTACAACTATGAGAGCATGATGGAGTGCCTGGCCGCCGCCTACCTGGCCCCAGACCCGCCGCCGGTGCGGGGCGGCTTTCAGTTGCATACCCTGGAGGGGCGTGAGGCGGAGATGGCCCTGGAGCTTTTTGGCGAAGAGGTAGGCAGCGAGGACCTGGAGCTTCGGCTGGAGGCTGGGGCTGTGCTGGGTGCCTTTACCGCCAACGAACTGGCCGGGGTGGTAGGCCTGTACCCAGAAGGGGGCATTGGGCTGCTGGCCAGCAGGCCGGAACAGAAAGAGAAGGGCGCTCAGCGGGCGCTGCTGGCTGGGGTGACCAGCTGGTGTTTACAGCAGTGCCTAGCCCCCTATGCCCATGTGCCCAGCTGGGAGGAGAGCATGATCGCGGACATGACCAGGCTGGGCTATAGCTTTTCGGAACGGGCCCTGTACTGGCTGGCGGACTGATGGGGCGCTGCCCGCTCCAAGAAACGTCAAGATCTTTTACTCCGTGTTTTGATTCCCACCAGTTACCCTCTGCCCCGAAGCGATAAGACGGGTGGGAAAGGAAACCATTCAAGAATACAGGGCTTCTGGGCGGTCTGTGGGAGGGAGGCTAGAAGGACTGCCGTTCTGACGAGGCGAAAGCCATTGATAAACAAAAAAGAAAGGAAGATGCTTATGCGCCAGAAAGCGCTGGCTCTTTTGTGGGAATATAACGAAAACGAGGCCCTGGTCCGCCATGGGATGCAGGTAGAGGCCATTATGCGCCATTACGCCCGGGCCGCCGGAGAGGAGAACGCCCCCGAGGGCCAGGAATATTGGGGCTGCGTGGGCCTTCTGCATGACGTGGATTATGAGAAGTATCCAGAGAAACACTGCAAGAAGGCTGTGGAGATCCTGCAAAAAGCTGGGTATGATGAGGCTTTCATCCACGCGGTGGTCAGCCACGGCTATGGCCTGGTTAGCGATGTGGAGCCACAGCTCTATATGGAAAAAGTGCTGTATACCGTTGACGAGCTCAGCGGGCTTATCAATGCCACGGCCATTATGCGGCCCTCCAAGTCTGTGGTGGACCTGGAAGTGAAGAGCGTGAAAAAGAAGTTCAAAGATAAAAAGTTCGCTGCTGGGGTAGATAGACAGCTGATCCTGGACGGCTGCGCCCGCCTGGGGGTAGAACTGGACCAGGTTATTGAAGAGTGCATCCAGGGGATGCGGGAAAATCATGAGGAAATCGGCCTATAAAGGGGGAGTATGATGGCTAGCGATAGCCGCTTTGCTGTTTTGATCGACGCGGACAACGTGTCGGTGCGGTATATCAAGTTGATTTTAGATGAGATCTCTAAGGATGGGGTGGCTACTTATAAGCGCATTTATGGCGACTGGACCAACCCGGCCCTGATCTCTTGGAAAAGCGCCCTGCTGGATAATTCCGTGCTGCCGATACAGCAGTACAGCTATACCACAGGCAAGAACTCCACAGACTCGGCCATGATCATTGACGCGATGGACATCCTCTACTCTGGCCAGGTGGAGGGCTTTTGTCTGGTCTCTTCTGACAGCGACTTTACCCGGCTGGCCGCCCGCCTGCGGGAGAGCGGCATGACCGTGATTGGCATGGGTGAAAGTAAGACGCCCAATTCTTTCATTTCCGCCTGTAATAAGTTTAAATATTTAGACATCCTCTCTGCCGCGGACGACGAGGAGCCCGAAGAACCGGTTAGGACCGAGCCCCCAAAGAAGGCCTCGGCCCAGAAAAAGACCACCCGCAAGACTTCGGCCAAACCAACGAAAGCGAAAGATGAGGCCCAAAAGGACCAGGAGGACCGGGAGGAGCCAAAGACCAGCCTGCGTACCATCCGGCGGGCCCTGCGCAGTATTGTACGGGAAAATTCCGACGAGGACAACTGGATTTTTATTGGCAAGGTGGGGAACATCCTGGGCAAGCGCTACCCAGACTTTGACGTGCGAAACTTTGGCTTTTCCAAGCTGACGCCCTTTTTGGACTCGCTGGATATGTTTGAAATTAAGTCTCAGCGGAAAGAGGGGGGCTCGCCCCAGATGTACGTGAGGCTGAAGTGAGCATAGGCCAAAAGTAAAAAGAGGATAGTAAACCAACCGAAAAAGTTTTGTCCACCCGCTCAAAGGATGTAGGGTGTGGGATCGCACTTGCCAAAAGATGTCGGCTCCGGAAAAGGGCCCGGTACGCGCCGTCAAAAACCCAGTGTGTTTCGGCAGAACCGAAACAGCGGCCTGCCACCAGAGCGATTCCCAGAAGGTTCTTATCAGGAAAAAATGATAGCAAATGATAATGGGTAGAGAAAGAGCCCTCCCGTGCTTGGGAAGGCTCTTATTGCTTACCAGTGTGGTCCAAGCAGTGGAAGGAGGAACACGCTGCTCCAGCAGTGTTCTACAGGGCGGGAAAGCGGTGCTATCAGGCAGTGCAATGGTCCGTGGGCCCTTCTCACTGGCGTTTCCAGAGGCCAGGCTATTTCTCCCACAGCAAAATGGCGTTTTCCTGGATGAACCGCTCCAGCTCTTCCGGCGACAGCCCCTCCATGCCGTTTACTGCTTCCGTGCCCTTCCACGTTCTTTCGGGCAGACGGCTGTACTCGGGCACAAAGTAGAACCGGGTGGTCTCTACCGACTCCTCCTCCGTGCCCGTTGGGAGATATGCGTAAAAGTTGTCGATAAGGGGGAGCTCAAAGTCAAATTTCAGGTCCACGGCGGGATGCTTCTCCTCCTGAAAGTTCCGGATAAAGGCGTCCCATAGGGTAATGCGCACGAAGAAGAAGGTATAGGCCTCCCCTGTCCGGCCGGGCGCGGCGCAGGAGGTGGCCCCCAGCCCGGTGTAGGCGTAGTCCTGGTTCAGCACTACCTGAACACAGGGGCCGTCCTCCCCATCGATCAGCTGGGCGGTCACGGCGTCCTCTGGCACCGAAATGGTGGCCACGTTCAGCCACATGCCCACGCCCACCGCCAGGCCCGCCACCAGAAGGACCAGGGCGCAGACCCCCAGTACCCGGCGGTTGACCTTCTTTTTTACTTTTTTTAGGGAGTCGGCCAGGGGTTCCCGGGGCGGGGTGGAGGCCACCTGGTCCGCTTGCAGCAGCCCCTGGTGAACAGCCTGGCAGCCCTCGCAGGCGGCCAGGTGTTCTTCTACCACAGTGGTAGAGGCAGGGGAACACACGCCGTCGTGGTAAAGGGGCAGTAGGTCGCGAATGAGCTCGCAGGGATAATTCATAAAAAGGCTCCTTTCTTAAAGAAATTCTTGGTCCTTCAGCTTTTCCAGCAGTTTCAGCCGTGCCCGGTGGTAGGTGACCCGGGCCCAGCTCTCGGTTTTGCCAAAGAGCCTAGCGATTTGGGCAAAGGGCAGCTCCCCCAGGGCCCGCAGCCAGAATACCTCCCGAAAGGGCTCTTCCAGCTGGTGCAGGGCCCTGTGCACCGCCTGGGCGGTCTCGCGGTCGGCAAAGCGTTCTTCCAGGCTCATGGGGTCGGGCCAGTCCTCTGGGGGCTCTTGGTTAGGGCAGCCCCGCTTTTCCAGCAGAGAGAAATAGGTGTTTTTGGCAATCTGGCACAGCCACACCCGCAGCTGGCAGTCCCCACGAAAGCGGTCGATGTTTTTCAGGGCCTTAAAGAAGGTCTCCTGGGTCACCTCTTCGGCCAGGGCGGGGTCACGGGTCAGCCGCAGGGCGTAGCTGTATACAGTGTGGAAGTATTCGGCGTATACCTGGTCGAAGCTGGTCATTTGGGGTCGCCTCCTTTGCTTATAGGACAGGGGAAAAAGGGAAACGTTACAGCTGGGGGAATTTTTTTTGATCATACACCCTTTGGGAGCAGGGGTCAATAGGCCGCAAGGCATTCAGGGTGGGGAAAAGGGGTGGCAGGGGCGCTGGATATAATGCATAATCGGTACACCCTACGTGTTTCCGCCTAAACATTCTGGTAAAACTGTCTTTTTTTATCTAGAAAATGTCAATTTTTGTCAAAACGCTCCTTTTTTTCAAATTTTGGTTTATCATAATAAATGAGCTACGGGAAAATTTGTAGAAAGGACGAGACCTATGTTGGCTGAAGATTTTATTATGTCCAATTTCGCTATGCGCAGAAGCAGCAAGGGGTATCAGCTTCTTTGCCTGGCCATTCAAGAAGCTTCCGTGCTGCACCCGAACTTCCCCACCTTCGATGTGTTCTGCCGGACTCTCTTAAAATCCGCTCAAGAAACCAACAGCCAGGCGGTTCAGCGTACTCTGGCGCGGGCGGTAGAGACGCTGTGGAACAGGCCGGAAAACCAGCGGCTGTTTGACCAGTTTTACGGTTATCCAGTGGTAGAAAAGCCATCTGCAAAGGACTTTGTATACACCATGGGCGGGTATATCAACCGGCGGGCAGGGTACCAGGCAGACACAACCCTGCTGCGTGTGCTGCCCGGCACCATTGAACCATTTGTAGTGGCAATGCCGGACGGCAGGCCCTGTCTGGCTATTCCGCTGGACAACCTTGCCCGCCTAAGCCAGACATTTCTGGAAGAAAGCGTGAATGCTGTATGACAGCGGAGGAGGTGTACAGCTCTTACTTACTTTGGCTGGACGGAGCGGAGCCCTGTAGCTTGCATAAAATGTTCCGGTTTTCCGTTGCCAATATAGATGTGCTGGAAGACCAGTCTCGGCTGGTAAATCGTCTGATCTATGGAATCCCCAGTATGGGGGAGGACAGGCTGCGGTATTTTTTGTTTTTTGAGGAAAACCTATTTTACAAGGATGGGCAGGGAGACCTGTATTGGGTCCGGTCGGAATATTCCTTGTGGTAAGCTGTTTTCCACAGCAGGCCGCATGCCCCTACGGCGCTTATCTTTCATGAAGCTCCTAAAAAGCTGTAAAAGCAAAGCGAACCCCCGGCTTTTCCACAGGCCGGGGGTCCTTTTTACGAACTGAACTTTATAGTTAAGATAGTTCAAAGAGGTAAAATACCTCTTTTGAACTAGGCAGCTATGTAGTCTGGCTTTAAAATCGGTATCTACCGATTTAAAGTGTATTTACTATACATGTCAGTCCAAAATTTTCTAGACAAGAAATGGGTTACGTGCTATAATATTTGTAATGAGACAAAAGGATAGCCTAAAACTATAAGGTGGTTTTTCCACTGCCCAAAGAGTCTGTTTTAAAATTTTGAAAAACCCTCTTTTTGTCCAGTTAAGGCCACGTTCTGTATCAAGAATCCGGCATTTCTCTGATTTTTAAAACAGATTCTAGGCGGCGGCCGGGAAAGCGGTGCGTCTTTGAAAACTATTTTCTGTGAGGGAGAGTCTATGAAGTTCTTGGTAAACAAAAAACTTGCTACACGTATTGGAATCATTACAACTGTACTTGTTTTGGCTGGCATGCTTTTGCTTTGGCTTACAGTCTCTGCCAATGCCTCTGCCACGGTTCAGGCCAATATAACCAACCAGTTGATTGACGCGGTGGAATCCCGCGCCGCGATTATCAATAACTATGTGGCCTCGGCAGAGGAATATGTAAAAGCCTTTGCCTTGGGCAACGAGGTCCAGGAGCTTTTAAAAGACCCGGAAAATCCTCAGCTTTTGCAAGAGGCCCAGAAGTATACCCAAGATTTTGCCGCGGTTAAGGATGTTTTCGAGGGACTGTATATTGCCACGCCAGCTACATATGTGCTTACCCATACTTCAGAGGGCGCCATTGGCATAACCACCCGCTCGGGGGAGTCTTTGGAAACTTTCCGCAATACGATTTTATCCCGGCAGGAGCTGACGAATCTGGGGATTATGAAGTCCCCCGGCACCGGCAGTATGATTCTCTCCATGTACTA
>JAAWSH010000052.1 GCA_022801475.1 Acutalibacter sp.
TTGGAGTGCGCCATTGTCCTGAACGCCATTGCGGCCGGGGGACAGTACAGCTCGCCCAAGTTGATAGCCGGGCAGGTCAACGCCCAGCAGGAGCTAAGCCCTTATCAGCCTGTAACAGACCAGACCGTGCAGGCCATGTCCCCCGCCACGGCCAAGACCCTGCGGGACTACCTGATTAGCGCCGCCAAGCGGGGCACGGGCTCGGCGGGCGCGCCGGGAAACTGCGCCAGCGGCATAAAGACCGGCACAGCCCAGACCGGGGCCTATGAAGAGGGCAAGGAGCTCTCCCACTTTATCTACTGCGGCTTTATCTGCGACAAAACCGGCGCTCCCCGGTACTGTATAACCGTGCTGCGGGAATCTGTGGCAGAGGATAAGGGCGCCACAGCCCGGGTGTTTCGGAAAATCACGGAAGGGCTGGCAGAACTGGCGAATCAAGAGGATGAAAAGAAAGCGGCCCGGGGGTAAGGGCCCCTGGGCCGCGTGCATTCTTTTCCTTCCAAACTCTAGCCCTGTGTGTCGTTCCTGCCCCCGTACAGGTCGCTCTCTGTCCCAACAGAAGACGAGACTTGGGGCCAGTTCTCCGGGCTCTCCTGCTGTGCGTAGTAGGCTACAAAATCTCCCAGAGCCTCCACCCGGCTGCGCATCATTTCCTCGTTTAAATCGGAAATAAGGGTTTTTCCCGTCTCCAGGTCCACTAGCTCCAGGCGGGTATAGCGCTGTAGGCCTCCAGTGGAGTCCCGGCGGTCGTAGAGATAGTATATCCAAAAAGACATGACCCTATAGGTCTCTCCTGTGCTGGGCAGAGAATAGATGCTCTCCATATACGAGCCGTTTTCGCCCGTAAAACGTTCCCCTTCCGGCAAGCCGGTGGTTACAGGTAATTGCTGCACCAGCACGTCATCGTAATAGGCCTGAATGGCCAGGCTCCGGCCCACCATGGGATAGGGCGTGAACAGGGCAACGTACTCGCCCATACCTGTGGGAGAGGCTTCCATGGGCTGGAGGCTTATATCAATACAGAGGAAGTCATTCAGGAAGGTCCCCAGGGGCGGGGCCTTTCGGTCCGGGTCCAGCTTTTCGTTGCCAGTTTTCTTGTAGTTTTCGCTGGCAAACACCTGGTTTTTCTCCAGGTCAATGCTAAACTCTGCCAGCACCCGGCGGCAGGCGAACTCTCCGGCCTCCTCCGGGGTCTCGTAAAAGGTAAGCACCAGCGGCGCGTCCAGACGTACGGGCTGACCTTGAGAGCAAAACGTGAACCGGAAGGTGTTCTTATCTCCAAACTGTTCTGGGCCTAACTCCAAATCAATTTCTGTGCCATCCGCCAGCTGGACCTCGCTCATTGTGTAGCCGTTCCGCCACGGGTCCTCTGGGGTTTTGGGGGCGGCGGGGGGGGCGGCTTCCTCTTGCCAGAGTTGGGCGTAGATCCCCAGGGGCATGGAGTCATTCATAAGCAGCAGGTCGCCACAGAAGCCAATATTGGGCAGGGTGGCCTCCACCTGTACATAACTGGGGGTATATTCCACCCGCTCCAGGGTGGCCTGGTTGTCTGTGGTGGGGGAGAGGATGGTGTGGTTTTGGGTGTTGTCTATCTCCACCTTACACGGAAGCTCAAAGCCAGGGGTCCAGCTTGCTATATGCTCCATCCCATGCTCGCCATAAAAGGTTAGGGTCAGATTCGGAATAAAGATCTGTACTTCCATAGCGCCGTCTATCAGTTCTTTCAGCTGGGTCAGGTCCAGGGACAAGGAGCTTTCCGCCCGGCCGGCGCCATTGCTTTCAAAGCTAAGGGTTTCCTTCTCTTGAAGGAGGGTTCCTTCTACCACCACATGGGCGCTGGGGAGTACATAGTCATATTCGTTAGCATATTCCGGCGTCCCAGTCAGCAGCTGGTAGCCGGTTTTTTCCTCAAGGTCTCCTTCATGCTGCTTAAAGGTTTCGGCCAGGTCCATATCCATGCCAAAGCCAATGCTTAAGTCCAGGTACAGGGTCTTGCCGTCGGTCCAGGCCGCGTCAACGGTCAGGTCCCCAGGGAACTCCCCAAGGGGCTGTGCGGTGACCGGCAGAAAAACAGGCGCCGCCTCTGGCGTGGGGGTGGGAGAGGAGGTGGCCTCCGCCACCGGAGGGGGGGGAACCTCCTGTCCGCCGTTTATAGACCGGAACACAAAGCCCAGGCCAGGCAGGGCCTCGGTAATTTGGGGGTAGGTGGAGTTTACCCCCAGCAGCCCCAAAAACACCAGAGCCAAAACAGCGGCCGCCATGGTGGTGCGCCGCAGCAGCTCCCGCACCGGGCGGTAGCGGACAGGCAGCTCTTCGGGCAGCTCCAGCAGGGTCTTTTGCATCGCGGCGTGGAATGCCTGGGGGGGCTTTTCCACCCCCAGCTGCCGGGCCAGCTGGGCCCGAAAGGCCCGGTCCCGCCGCAGCAGCGAACGCGGGGGCTGGCCAGGTCCGTGTTTGCCAATTTTCATAGCCCTGCCTCCTTTCCGTTAGCTCCAAAGCTTTCCTTGAATTTCTTTCGCCCATGATAAAGGCGCATTTTTGCCGCGCCCTCTGTAATGCCCAAAAGCTTTGCGATCTCCTTGACCGGGATGTCGTTCAAATAGTATAGGGTAAGGATCAGCCGGTCGTTTTCTCCCAGGGCGGCCAGCGCGCGGCGCACGTCCAAAGAGAGGTCCCGGTCCTCCTCTTGGCCCTCTTCAGGGAGAAGGTCCAGGGGCACCAGGCCCCGCTGCTGGCGGAGCAGGTCGTAACAGCAGTTAATGACCACCCGGGTAAGCCAGGTCTTAAAAAATTTAGGCTGGCGCAGGGTATGTAGTTTATAAAAAGCCCGGCACAGGGCCTCTTGCACAGCGTCCTGCACGTCGGCCTCGTTGTGCAGAATGGCCTTGGCGGTGCTGTACATGGCGGTTTCGCACTCGCCCATCAGGCGGACAAAGGCGTCCTTGTCGCCGTTCTGGGCTTTTCTGACCCAACGTTCTATAATGGTTCTCACCGCTTTCAAGTGGCGTAATGAAAAGAAAAAAGGAAAAGGGCCGGAAAACCCGGGAAAGACGGTATTCTCCAAAATAATACTTGCCATAACTGTTTTTATGGATATAGTAAACACACTTAAAAATCGTTATGTACCGATTTTCAAGCTGGGCGACTACGTCGCCTGGTTCAAAAGAGGTATTCTACCTCATTTGAACTGTGTTAACTATAAGAGCCCCCTGGTGGTCTGGCTGCATGGCTATATGGTAAACGCCCTTGAAAATCAGCGGATACTGGCCTTCAAGGAACAAAAGGGTGAAAGCCTCTAAAGGAATGGACCGCTTTAGCGCTGCGTGAACGCATAGTAAACGCGCTTGAAAATCGGTACATACCTCTTTTGAACCGCGTTAACGATACTCCTGTGAATTAGACGGTTTCTCACTCCGCCAGGTAAGCTCATTCTGAAAAAAAGAGCGCCGTCCGCGCTCTTTTCCTCTATTCCCGGTAATTTTTCGCCAGCCCCCCCTCGCTGGTCTCCCGGTATTTACTAAACAGGTCCCGCCCGGTCTCATACATGGTCTTTATTACCATGTCAAAGCTGATCTTCCGGGTATAGGTCAAAAAATTTGCCAAACTTAAGGCATTGATGGCCCGCATACCCGCCACGGCGTTGCGCTCGATGCAGGGGATCTGCACCAGCCCCCCAATGGGGTCGCAGGTCAGGCCCAGGTGGTGCTCCATAGCCACCTCGGCCGCGTATTCAATCTGGTCCAGGTCCATGTGATACACCTCGGCCAAGCCCGCGGCCGCCATGGAGCAGGCACTGCCAATCTCCGCCTGGCACCCGCACTCCGCCCCGGAAATAGAGGCGTTGGTCTTAATCACATTGCCCACTAGGCCCGCCACAGCCAGACCCTTTAGCATGTCCCGGTCAGAAAAGCCCTGCTGCTCCTGCTTATACAGCATCACGGCGGGCAGCACCCCGCAGGCCCCGCAGGTGGGGGCTGTAACAATGGTGCCGCCCCCAGCGTTCTCCTCGCTAACGGCAAAGGCGTAGGCGCACACCTTGCGGTTTTCCCGGGTCTCTTTGCTCTCGTCCATGTGGCGCTGGCGGTTTAGGTACATGGCCTTGCGCTGCACCCCCAGGCCCCCGGCCAGCTCGCCGTCCTTGCGGATGCCCCTGTATACAGCCTCTTTCATCACCTCCCACACTTCGGAGAGGTACTCCCAAATCTTCGGCCCCTCGCACTGCTCTACATACTGCCACAGGTAAAGGTCCTTCTCCCGGCAGTAGTCCTTAATTTCGCTAAAGGTGCGCAGGGGGTACACCTGGGGCGGGTCGGCCTGGGCCTGGCCCTCAATCTGTATCTTGCCGCCCCCCACGCTGAATACCCGCCAAAAGCCCAGGCGCTCTCCCCGCAGGAAGGCCTCCAGCTCCATGGTGTTGGGGTGGGGCAGGTTCTCGGTCTCTGTGTCAAAGAGGATACGGGCGGGCAGGGGCTCCAGGGCCTCTTTTACCGCCACGTCCGTAAGGTGTCCCCGGCCTGTCTTGGCCAAAGAGCCGTATAAAGTTACCTGAAAACTGTCGGCCTGGGGGTACGCGGCCTGAAAGCGCTGGGCCGCCCGGCCCGGCCCCATGGTGTGGGAGCTGGAAGGCCCCCGGCCAATGCGGTATAGTTCGGTTAAAGATTCCATGGGAAGCCTCCTGAAAATAAAGTATGGGTTTTGAGAACAGTGAAACGGCTTCGAGGCAGGGCCCGGCGGGACCGCTGGCGTGAAAGCGGCAGGAAAAGTTTAGCCAGCCTTTTCAAAAGCTGCGAGGTTTGGAGCAGAGCTCCAAGGTCTTGCCGCAGTGCGTAGCACGAAGGCCGCTTAATACTCCCGGGCCCTTCTGGGCCCATCATGCGCGCAGAGCGCGCTTGGTCTGTCAGGGGAAGGCCTCCGGCAAGACCTTGGGGTGCCGCCCCAAGCCCCGCCGGGGGAAATCTTTTCCCCCGGACCCCCTGCCGCATTCTGCGGCTTTTTAGTCCACCAGCCCTACCTTGCGGTACACCTTCCGCAGGGTGCGCTGAGCCAGGGCTTGGGCCCGGGGGGCGTTGTCGTGGTAGGTCTTTTCCAAAAAGGCCTTGTCCGCCACAATCTCCTTGTACCGGTCCTGAATGGGCTTTAGCTCGCTGATGACCGCCTCGGCCACAGCGGGCTTGAAGTCTCCGTAGCCCTTGCCCTCAAATTCGCCCTCAATTTCCTCCATAGTCTTGCCTGTAATGGCCGCGTAAATGCCCATCAGGTTGTTGACCCCGTCCTTGCCCGGGGCAAAGCGCACCTGGCTCTCGCTGTCGGTAACAGCGCGCTTGAACTTGCGCATAATGGTGTCCGGGTCGTCCAGAACAGAGATGTTGCCGTTCTGGTTCTCGTCAGACTTGGACATTTTATTGGCGGGGCTTTGCAGGGACATGACCCGGGCCCCGTGCTGGGGAATCAGGGGCTCGGGCACGGTAAAGGTGGGGCCGTAAATGCCGTTGAAGCGCTCGGCAATGTCCCGGGCAATCTCCACATGCTGCTTCTGGTCCGCGCCCACTGGGACAAAGTCCGCCTGGTACAGCAGAATATCCGCCGCCATCAGGCAGGGGTAGGTGAAGAGCCCTGCGTTGATGTTGTCCGCGTGCTTTTGGGACTTGTCCTTAAACTGGGTCATGCGGGAGAGCTCGCCAAACTGGGTGTTGCAGCTAAGAACCCAGGCCAGCTGGGTGTGCTCCGGCACGTGGCTTTGGATAAAGAACAGGGTGCGGCTTACGTCAAAGCCCATGGCCAGCAAAAAGGCGTAGGCCTCTTTGGTGTAGCGGCGCAGCTCGGCGGGGTTTTGGCGTACGGTAAGGGCGTGGAGGTCCGCCAGGGCGTAAACGCAGTCATAGCCCTCCTCCTGAAAGCGCAGGTGGTTGCGCAGGGCCCCCAGGTAGTTGCCCAGGGTAAAGGTGCCTGTGCACTGGTACATGCTAAGGATGCGCTTTTTTTGTTCAGTATTTTCCATTTGGGATTCGCTCCTTGTTTGATTGATGAGGACGGGCCGGGGGCTCCGAAAAGCCCCTGGCCCCAATGTTTTTTCCGCTGGTTTTAGCCCGCCATCTCTCGGGCCAGCTGGCCTAGAATTTTAACGCCTTCCCGCAGCTGCTCGTCCGTGGGGGTGGAAAAGTTCACCCGGAACGCCTGGCAGGGCTGGCTCTCGTCCGTCAAAAAGGCCGTGCCCGGCACCACGCACACCTTTCTCTCGGCCCCGCGCTTTACAAAGTCCAGCATGCCGACGCCATCCGGCAGCACGCACCAGGCAAACAGCCCGCCCTCAAAGGAATTCCAGGTAATCAGCGGCGCAAAATGCTCTTCCATGGCCTTTAGCAGCACCCCGCTTTTCCGGCGGTAGATGTCCCGCAGCCGCTGAATGTGGGCCTCGTAGTCGCAGCCGGTCATAAACTGGTGGCAGACTATCTGGGCCCAAATATTGCTGTGCACGTCCTCGCCCTGCTTGCACACCACCATTTTCTGGATCAGCTCTTTGGGGCCAATGGCGTAGCCCACCCGCATACCGGGGGAGACCACTTTGGAAAAGGACCCGGCGTACATCACCACGCCCTCTTGGTCAAAGCTTTTAATGGCGGGCAGGTCCTCCCCGGCAAAGCGCAGGTCGCCATAGGGGTTGTCCTCCAGCACCACCACGTTGTGGTCCCGGCAGAGCTCGTACACCCGCTTCCGCTTTTCCAGGCTCATGGTAATGCCAGAGGGGTTCTGGAAATTAGGGATGGTGTAAAAGTACTTGACGTTTTTCTCTGTGCAAAGGGCCCGCTCCAGGCCCTCTATGCTAACGCCGTCCGCCTCCATGGGAATGCCGCACAGCTTGGCCCGGTAAGAGCGAAAGGTGTTCAGGGAGCCGATAAAGCTGGGGGCCTCGCATAAAACGGCGTCGCCTTCATTCAGCAGGGTTTTGGTAAGCAGGTCCATCACCTGCTGGGCCCCGCTGGTAATCAGCACATCGTCCCCGGGGCCGCCTACCCGGTGCTTGTTCTGCATATATTCGGCCAGGTGCTGCCGCAGGGGGGCGTAGCCCTCGGTTACGCTGTATTGCAGGGCCTCCATGGGGGTATGGGCCAGCAGCTTTTGGGAGATGGACGCAATGTCCTTATAGGGGAAAGCGTCGGGCGCGGGATTTCCCGCCGAGAGGGGGATAATCCCCGGGGCGGAGGAGTTCTTGAGAATTTCCCGAATGGCCGAGGGCTTTAAGCTTTTAACGCGTTCTGAAAAGGCGTAGTTCATGTGGATTCTCTCTTTTCTAAGGGGTATTTTCGTGTTGCCGGGGTCTCTATCTGGAAAAAACACAGGGGCGGGCCGCCTTAAACGTTAAACCGGAACAGCACAATGTCCCCGTCCTGCATCACGTACTCTTTGCCCTCTGACCGCACCAGGCCCTTTTCCTTGGCAGCGGCCATAGTGCCGCATGCCATCAGCTCGTCAAAGCCAATGACCTCGGCCCGGATAAAGCCCCTCTCAAAGTCCGAGTGGATTTTTCCCGCCGCCTGGGGGGCCTTGGTCCCTTTGGCAATGGTCCAGGCCCGTACCTCCGGCTTTCCGGCGGTGAGGTAGGAGATAAGCCCTAAAAGGGAGTAGCAGGCGGTAATCAGCCGGTCCAGGCCAGACTCGTTAAGGCCGAGGTCGGCCAAAAACAGCTGCTTTTCCCCTGGCTCCAGTCCGGCTATTTCCGCCTCGATTTGGGCGCAGATGGGCAGCACGGCGGCGTGTTCCTTTTGGGCGGCGTCCTTTACCGCCTGGTAAAAGGGGTTATCCTCCATGCCGTTTTTAAAGTCCGCCTCGCTGAAGTTGGCGGCAAAAATAATGGGCTTGTTGGTAAGCAGGGAAACCGAGGCCAGCCACCGCGCCTCTTCCTCGTTACATTCCACGCTGCGGGCGCTTTGGCCCGCCTCCAAAGCGGCGTGGACCCTTTGGAAAAAGTCCAGCTCCGCCTGGTACTTTTTGTCAGACTTCAAGAGCTTCCTGGTTTTGTCAATGCGCCGGTCCAGCACCTCAATATCTGAAAGGAGCAGCTCCACGTCAATGGTCTCAATATCCCGGGCAGGGTCAATGCTGCCCTCAACGTGGATAATGTCCCCGTCCTCAAAGCAGCGCACCACGTGAACCACCGCGTCTACCTCCCGGATATTGGAGAGGAACTTGTTGCCCAGGCCCTCGCCTTTGGAAGCGCCCCGCACCAGCCCGGCAATGTCCACAAACTCAATGGTGGCAGGGGTAAACTTTTCCGGCTGGTGCATTTCCGCCAGCTTATCCAGGCGGCGGTCCGGCACGGCCACCACCCCCACGTTGGGCTCAATGGTGCAGAAGGGGTAATTGGCGGACTGGGCCCCAGCGTTGGTAATGGCGTTAAATAGAGTGCTCTTGCCCACGTTGGGCAGGCCGACGATTCCTAATTTCATGAGTTTTCACGTCTCCTTGATATGAGGTTCAATACCGCCCAGCAGCGCGGCAGCGTGACGCTGCACCCAATGTCGCGGAGTCGGGCAAAGCCCCGCCCTCCCTGGGTGGTAACGATCAGCCCAGCCAGCGCGTTTCTCTGGACGCTTCCGGGCAGCGCAAGCGCTGCATCTTTAGTCACGGAATCGGGCAAAGCTGCGCCCTCCCCGGGTGGTAACCATTAGCCGAGCCAGCGCGTTTCTCTGGGCGCTTCCGGCAGCGCAAGCGCTGCACCAACGTCGCGGAATCGGGCAAAGCCCCGCCCTCCCCGGGTGGTAACGATCAGCCCAGCCAGCGCGTTTTTCTGGGCGCTTCCGGTACGGGCCTTTCTTTATGTCTCTCTTTAGCCAATACGGGCCCCACTCCTTCGGCCCCTGTCCGCGCTGGCTGGGCTGGCGGTTTACACCGGCAAGTGAGCCCAAGCGAACGCCCCCGCGACTAATGGTCCAGCGCTTGCGCTGGGCGCTTCCGGTACGGGCCTTTCTTTATGTCTCTCTTTAGCCAATACGGGCCCCACTCCTTCGGCCCCTGTCCGCGCTGG
>JAAWSH010000053.1 GCA_022801475.1 Acutalibacter sp.
AAGGGCAGCAGCCCCAGGTGCTCCAGCAGGATTTTTGTGCCCAGAAGGATAAGAATCACGCCCCCGGCCAGCTCGGCCCGGCTCTTGTATCGTGCGCCAAATACACTACCCACCTTGACCCCCGCCCCAGAGAGCAGAAAGGTGACCGCGCCAATAAAGCCCGCCGCGGCGCCAATGTTTACATCCAAAAAGGCAAAGCCCACCCCCACGGCCAGCGCGTCAATGCTGGTGGCCAGGGCCAAGAGCAGCATATTTTTAGGGGATAAGGACGCGTCCTCCTTTTCCTCCTGGCCGGAGAGGGCCTCGCGGACCATGTTTCCGCCAATGACAGCCAGCAGGCCAAAGGCAATCCAGTGGTCAATCGCGGTAATAGCCTCTTTAAACTGCACGCCCACCAGGTAGCCCAGAACAGGCATCAGGGCCTGAAAACCGCCAAACCAAAGGCCCACCAGCACCATGTGCCTAGGGCCCGTCTTTTTAAGAGCCAGACCCTTGCAGACCGCCACAGCGAAAGCGTCCATAGAAAGGCCTACGGCCAGGATGAAGAGCTCAAGAAGGCCCATTGAAAAACACTCCTTGCCTATGTAAAGTTAAGGCAACACCGCACAAAGACCGGCCTACGGCCTTTGCACGTGATTTGCTTGCACTTTTTCCGTCATAGCACACAGCTTTCGCTTGTCAATCGCTAGATTGGCTACACTCAATCTGTACACTCTGACGAAAAAATTGACCGCGCATCTCACGCGCAATCTTTGTGCGGTGTTGCCTTAAGTTTTCTTATTATATTATTCCGGCAGAGGAAAGTCAAGACCTGTTGTGGAACGGCCAGCCCGTCACAGCAAACGGCGGCCCCTCCCGGAAAGGAAGGAGCCACGGCGTTATTTTTCTACACTACAGGTCCAAATAGTCAATATACTCCTCTAAACACATAGAGCGCTGCTGCATAGACGCCGCGTTGGCGCCGCCCACATAGCGCAGCACAGTGGGGTCGGGGGACATGCCGGTATAGTCGTCTTTGCCTTGGGGATAGCGGAACACAAAGCCATACCGGCCCATGTTGGCTTTTAGCCAGATGTAAGTCTTGGACTGCTCAAAGCTGTCCTTATCCATTGCCAGGCGCAGGCACATGCCGGTTTGAAAGTCGCTTTCCCCGGCCATGGGGGCAATCGTCCGGGCGGTGGTTTTAGCCATCACAGCGCTAAGGGGCTCGTCTCCCTCCATCAGTTCCTCTACCTTTGCCTGGAAGCGCTTGCCCTGTTCTTCATAAGAGACATATCCCTCGCTGAAAATTAGCACAAAGCCGTCCTCTTCCGCCGCGGCGGTCATTTGCCTCAGGGCGTCCACAATGTGCGCATCCACCATAATGTTTTCGATCTGGGCCAGTTTTGGCTCATATTCCGGGTCCGCCGGGTTGTTTTCATTGATGAGAAACAGGCTGATGGAGTTTTCATAGGCGGGCAGGCCCATGTCGTCATAGTCCGGCAGGGGCTCCATAGAGGCGTTGGGGTCGCCGTTTTGGGTCTGACCAGAGAAAATTTCCTGATGGAAATAGGGCAGCAGATAGAACCGGATAAAAAACGCCGCCAGCCCCACCAGGGCCAAAATTAGGGTGGCGGCCACCACCCGGGACCATATTTTCAGCCGGCGGGCAGCCTGGTGCTGGGCCTGCTTTTCTTGAGAAACAAACATGCTGCGCCGCCCCAGGCCCAGGCCAGAGCGGCTGGTATTGCCAATAAGATATTGCTTTTGTCTGCGTCTTGCCAAGGGTCTGTCCCTCCCCAAAGGTTCCGTCATCTACAGCACTATTATACAACCTTCCCCCAAAAAAAGAAAGGGGGAATCTGTGAACAGGGATGCCTAAAAAATTCCCCATTGACATTTTTCTTTCCAAGTGGTATAATACGCCGAACGCGCGTGGGGCTGGGCTCCCGCGTCCCAGCCTTCAGGCGCGGTCCAGGCCGCCGGAATCCTTTTTTCTCCGGCCTTGGGCCGCTATTTTTATGCTCTTTGCGGGGAAAAAAATTGAGGAGGCTGGTAAGTTTGGAATTTTTCAAAAAGATCAATGGCTTTCTGTTCCCCAGTGCGGCGGAATATGAAAAGCTGGGCGTGAAGAAGAGCCTGGCGCTGGGCTTTCAGCACGCTTTTGCCATGAGCTGCGCCACCATTTTGGTGCCTCTGCTCACAGGGCTGGACGTGGGCGTAGCCCTGTTCTGTGCCGGCTGCGGAACCATTATTTTCCACCTGTGCACCGGCGGACGGATGCCTACCTTTTTGGGCAGCTCCTTTGCCTTTATCTCCGCCCTGTGCGGGGTCATCGGCAACACAAACTTTGGCGCCACCAAGGACGAACAGGTGGCTGCGGCCATGGGGGGCATCATTGCCTCGGGGGTGTTTTACCTTATCCTGGCCCTGGTGATCAAGGTGTTCGGCAAGGGCCTGATAGACAAGCTCTTTCCCCCAGTGGTGCGTGGGGTGGGCATCACGCTCATTGGCCTGAACCTGGCCTCCTCCGCCATCAATAATATTCAAACCCAGTATGGCCCCGATGGCGGCGCCCTGGCTCTATTTGGCGAAGGGTATGATATGTCCGCCTATGTGTGGGCGTGGGTGCTGGCCGGGGTGGTGTGCCTGCTGGCCGTGGTGCTTTCCAGCTGCGGGAAGGGCATGGTAAAGATGTCCTCCATTGTCATTGCCCTGGTTTCCGGTTATGTGTTAACGCTGATTGTTACCAAGACGGGCCTGGCCCCCGCCGCCCTGATGGACACCAGCGTCATTGGCTCCTATGGCTGGATACAGGCCCCCCACTTTGTGCTGCCCAGCTTTAATATCACGGCCGTGGGTATGATCGCCCCCATTGCCATTGTCACCTGTGTAGAGCATGTGGGCGATGTGTATGCCAATGGCGCGGTGGTGAATAAGCGGTTTACCGAAAAGCCCGGCCTGCACCGCACCCTGATGGGCGATGGCCTGGCCACCGTGTTTGCGGGCTTTGTGGGTGGCCCGCCCAACACCACCTACAGCGAGAACACCGCCGTGCTGGCGGCAACAGGCAACTATAACCCCGCTTCCCTGCGGGTGGCGGCCCTTATCGCCATTCTGGTCAGCTTTTTCGGCAAAGGGATTGGGGTCATCCAGTCAGTGCCCAGCTGCGTGCTGGGTGGGGCCTGTATTGTGCTGTACGGCATGATCGCCTCTGTGGGCCTGCGCACCCTGGTGGAGAACCACGTGGACTTTACCAAAAACCGCAACCTCTGCATTGCCGCCGTGATGCTGGTATTGGCCATTGGCGGAGCGGTGATTGGAAACGCCACCTTCAGCTTTTCCAATATTGGCCTGGGGATTATTGTGGGCATTATTCTGAACCTGGCGATTCCGGACAACTCCCCCGACGGCAAGGGCCTGGTGGCCCATAGCGTGGACCAGAAGGACATTCTGCCAGAGCGCAGGCCGTAAAAATTCTGGAAGTAAGAGCCTGGGGAAATATCCCGGCCCCGGGGGACGCCGCCCCAGGCCTGCTCTTGGCCTCAACAGCATAAAAAGGAGCCGCGCCGTGTGGGCGCAGCTCCTTTACTTTTTCCCAGTGCTTATTTGTCCTCGCTAGGGGCCTCTTCGTCCTCGTCCTCATCTTCGTCCAGGTCAAACTCCAGGGTCTCGCCGCAGCCAGGGCAGACAATAGAGCCCTCGGCCAGCAGGTCGTCGGTCAGCTCAATGGTATCTCCGCAGCTGGGGCAGGTCACCTCAAACTCCGGGTCCGCCCCGTCATGGTGGTGGCAGCCACAGCCGCAGCCGCAGTCGTCCTCATCCAGACCATAGTACTCCGCTTCTAAAGTTCCCAGGTCCTCGTCCACCTCGTCCAGCTGCTGGGCAAAGGCGTCGTACTGGTCCTCCAGCTCTTCCACAGAGGCGCTTAGGTCCTCCAGAAGCTCCACCATGGCATTAAAGATCTTTGTGTTCTTGTCAGCAGGGTCCAGCTCCAGGCCGTCCATCAGGCCGCGGATGTAGGACGCGCGCTCGGAATTGGTCATAGCACTCATAAGATAATATTCCTTTCTTGGTATAATCCCTCCTTAAGAATTTGGAGCACTTGATAAAGAGGGGCCAGAAAAAGTTCGCGGTTCCGCGCTAGCGGAATTCGGTCCTTCGGACCGAAAGCAGAACTTGGAAGCTAAAATCAGCACAATCCAAGAACCACCGCGCTGGAAAAGTTCGCGGTTCTGCGCTAGCGGAATTCGGTCCTTCGGACCGAAAGCAGAACTTGGAAACTAACTAGTATAAAATCAAAGATTTTATACTAGTTATGCTTTAGGCTCTTTCCATATACTCCCCAGTACGGGTATCAATGCGAATGCGCTCGCCCTCGTTAATAAACAGCGGCACACGGATTTCCGCGCCGGTCTCCACCGTGGCGGGCTTCAGGGTATTGGTGGCCGTATCGCCCTTAATGCCGGGCTCGGTCTTGGTAATCTCCAGCTCCACAAAGTTGGGGGGCTCCACCCCAAACACGTTGCCCTTGTAGGACAATACCTTGCACTCCATGTTTTCCTTGACAAACTTGAAGTTGTCTGTGAGAACATTACCATTGATGGGAATCTGCTCGTAGCTCTCGGTGTCCATAAAGTAGTACAGGTCGCCGTCACTGTACAGATACTGCATGTCCTTACGCTCAATAAAAGCGGTGGGGAACTTGTCGTTGGGGTTAAAAGTGCGCTCTGTCACAGCGCCGGAGATCACGTTGCGGATCTTGGTGCGCACAAAAGCGGCGCCCTTGCCGGGCTTTACGTGCTGAAACTCGATGATAGAGTACACAGCGCCATCCATCTCAAAGGTTACGCCGTTTCTAAAATCGCCTGCGGTTACCATAAAAAACCTCCCAAATAGTAGTCTGTCTCTATTTTATAATATCTTGCGGCCAAATTCAAGGGGAAGCGGCCTTTTTTTGGCAATTTATCTGTGGGCCGCGCCAGGGGGGCGGAGTTTTTTGTCTGCCGATACGGGCGCTGCCTCTTGGGGGAGCCGGGTGCTGGCGGGAAGCCTGCCGTTTTGGAAAGCCCGGTGCTGGGGGACCGCTTTTGTAAAAATCTCGCTTCGCTGATTTTTACAATTTGCTGCCTTTTGGGGCGGCGCTTAGCCGGGCCCTCCTTTTCTACCTTAGTGGGCCGGGGGTGGGGTCGTGGAACCACTTTTCTTTGGTCCGCGCCGCTTCAAGTTCAAGGTCGCCTCCGGCGGCCAGGGCTTCTCGCCCTGGACCTCGCCAGGGGAACTATCCCCTGGACCCCCTCTATCTGCCGGGACTTTTTACCCTTCGCTTCCTTATTTTCCTTGTTATAATTCGATAAGCTCCTTGGGGGACTTGGTCAGGCTGCGGCAGCCGTCCGCGGTCACCAGCAGCATGTCCTCTATGCGCACCCCGTACTGGGCCGGCAGGTAGATGCCCGGCTCGTCGGTGATCACCATGCCCTCGGCGCAGGGCGTTTTATCTTTGGAGGAGAAGCCCGGCCATTCGTGAATCTCAAAGCCCACTCCATGTCCCAGGCCGTGGCCAAAGGTGCCGGGGTAATCCTTCTCGATGATGTCCCGGGCTACCTTGTCCATGTCGCAGCACAGGGCCCCGGGCTTTACCGCGTCGATTACCGCCAGCTGGGCCCGCAGCACGGTCTCATACACCTTGCGCTGCTCGTCACTGACATGCCCCAGGGCCACGGTACGGGTCATGTCGCTGTGATAGCCGTCCAGCATGGCGCCGGTGTCCATGGTGATAAAGTCCCCGGGCTTCACGGTGTTCTCGCTGGGTACCGCGTGGCACTGCGAGCCGTTTTTGCCCGCTGCCACAATCAGCTCAAAGGCCACGTTCTCGGCCCCGTTGTTGCGCATGAAGAACTCGATCTCCAGGGCCAGGCTGCGCTCGGTGGCCCCTTCCTTAATAAAGGGGAGGATATGCTGAAACGCCGCGTCAGTAATGGCCTGGGCGTCCTCGATCTTCTTCACCTCTTCCGGCGATTTGATCATCCGCTGGTCCTTAATGGCCTTGTCCAGGGTCTCGTCCAGTACAACCTCAATGCCCTTTTCGTGAAAGAGCTTTTCATACTGGCGGGCTTCGGCCACGCTTAGCTTGTTGATCTCCATATAGACCTGCTTTACGCCGTGCTTTTCCGCCAGCTCAAGAAGCTTTTCGTTAAAGTTCTTAAAGCCGGTAACCGTGCAGTTTTTGGCGCTGTAGCCAGCGGCCTCCTCATAGCGGAAATCCTGAAGCAAATAGGCCTCTTCGGCGGTAATCAGCAGCGCGCCCGCGTCTGAAGGGAAGTTGGTAAAGTACCGGCGGTTGCGCTCGGAGCAGACCAAAATGGCCTTTTGGCTGTCGCCCGCAATCAGCTTTTCAGAAATACGCTCCACAGGATTTTTCATTGCAATACATCCTTTCGCTTTTCATATTTTGCCCGCAGGCCCCGCTCAAAATACCGGCGGATCTTAAAGCTTACGCCCTCCTCGGGCTCAATGGGGGTCAAAAGCACGCTGCGCATGCCGCACAGGTTGGCCCCCACCACGTCGGTAAAGATCTGGTCGCCGATAATCACGCAGTCGCGGCACTTCATTTTCAGTTTTTTCCGGGCCTTTAGGTAGCCAAAGGGCAGGGGCTTTAAGGCAAAGCTAATAAAATCCAGCCCAAACCGGGCCGCGAACGGGCCCACCCGTTTTTTGTAGTTGTTAGACACAATCACCACCCGAAAGCCCTCTTCCACCAGCCGGCGGGCCCATTCAATGGCCCCGGGAATGGGGGTGTGAGAGGTGTAGGTGGCTATGGTGTTGTCCACATCCAGCAGCACGGCCCCCACCCCCAGGGAAGAGAGAAACTGGGGGCTTAGGTCCGTCACCCGCCGCCGGACCGCGGTTGGTGAAAAAATACCCATAAATTTACTGATTCTCCATTCAGGAACAAAAAAGCGGGCGCTTGGCCCGCTTTTTTTCAGGTTTGTAGCGAAGCTTATAGTATACACACTTGAAAACCGGCAGGATAGAGATTTTCAAGCTGGGCGGTTATGCCGCCTGGTTCCAAAGAGATATGCCTCTTTGGAACTGTGTTAACTATATCCAAAAGGAGAAAAGGACGGGCCCTTTCCCCAATGAACTCCCAAAGGCTTTTCCCGGCGCGCCGGGGAAATGCCCGTTGTACGCCGCTCCATTCCCAAACCTAGCCCTGCTTACTTATACTTACGCTTGCGGGCCGCTTCTGACTTTTTCTTCCGCTTTACCGAGGGCTTTTCGTAAGCCTCGCGTTTGCGTACCTCCTGAATAACACCGGCGCGGGCGCATTGCTTCTTAAACCGCCGCAGGGCGCTATCCAAAGATTCATTTTCTTTGAGCCGTATCTCAGCCATCCAATATCCCTCCCATCCGCCGAAAAGGCAGGGGTTTGCGTCGTAAATGTGCAATACAACATGACTATTATAGCCCCAACCCCCGGGCTTGTCAAGCCCCCTCTTTGCGCATTTTTTCGTGGAAGGGGACAGGCCGCTTTTGGCATGGGTTTATTCTTCCGGCTTTTCTTTCTGCTGCCGGCCCAGCAGGACGTCGTACTTTTTTCCCATGATTCGGAAGTAGACCTCAAACCCCAGGCAGAGCGCCAGAAAGATTACAAAGAAGATAATGGTAAAGCTGGCCCAGGCCCCGGGCTCTTTCATAGGGAACCATCCGCAGACCCAGGCAAAGCCCGCGCAAACCCCAAAGGTGAGGGCGCAGAAGATCCCCATGCGCAGGGCGTAGCTGGGTTTTTTCAGCACCTGGCCGGAAAAGAAGATATATTGCAGCAGGGTAATAACCCCGCACATGGCCAGCATCTGCCAGATAAGGCTGTGGCGCATGGTTTGGTTGCCGCACATTACATCTATAAAGGAATAGACGCACAGGGCCCCGGTAAAGCTTAGGCAGCCCCAAGACTTGATCTCGCCTACAAATTCCAGAAATTTTTTCATGATAAGCGCTCCTTTCTTGCTGTGCCCGCGGCCTTTACAGCCCCAGCCGCTTCCGGAATGCCGGGGCGTATTGCCGCGATACGTACAAAGCCTCGCCGCCCCGCATGGTCAGCCGCAGCCGCCCGCCCAGGTCTGGCCGAAGAGAGCGTATGGCGTTAAAGTTTACCAGCGCCGATTTGCTGGCCCGCAAAAACTGCCGCCCAGAGAGCCGCTCTTCCAGCTCATACAGCCGCAGGGGCGTTTCGTAAACCTGCTCCTCGGTATAGAGGAAGGTCCGGCCGTCCGCTGTGTCGATGTACAGCACCTGGTGGAAATCCAGCAAAAAGGTCTGCCCCTCCCGCAGGCCGGTGAGTTTTTGGTCAAAGTTCTGGTCAAAGGCCCGCAGCGCGGCTATAAGCTCCAGCACCGGCGCGTCGGCCTGTTTGCAGCGGATGACCACCTGGGTTTCTTCCAGGGCGGAGTCCTCTTGAATGGTAATGTTCATTTTAACTGCCCCCTTCCCAGAGCCTGTTCCCACAAGGGAATGTTCAGATTTTGCAGGGGATTTTGAGCGGGTTTCAGGAAAAAGGCATGGACGGTTCCAGAGCCTTTTTCACGTGGAAACCGCCAAAATCCGTGGAAAAGACGGGCGCGATTCCTTTTATTAAGAACAGACTCTTATGGATCGTTAACGCGGCGCAAAGGAGATGAACCACGCGTTTCCTATAGGCAATACAGCGCTTAGAATGGTGCGGTATTGCCTATTTTTTCTGCCGGCATATTCAGTATACCCAAGGCCGGGGCCCATTGCAAGGCCTTTGGGCCCACCTGCTCTTTGGCCAGGATAAGAGGGGTGTTTTCACCCCTAAAAAGCGCCTGGCTTTTTCAAACAAGCCCTAGAGTCTGTTTTAAAACCGGAGAAATGCCAGTATTTTTGTTCAGGGGCGGGCGGTTTCAAGACGAAAACCGCAAGAAATACTTTCGTGTTTCGAGGATTTTTAACACAGAAACCGTTTGCCACTGGACAAAAAGACGGTTTTTCGGAGTTTTAAGACAGACTCTAG
>JAAWSH010000054.1 GCA_022801475.1 Acutalibacter sp.
CTTAGGAAACTTTTTACAAAAAGTTTCCTAAGCCGCCGGAGGTCAAAGCAACCTCACCAAAAATAAAGGAAGTAAAAAAGCATGGAACACATTGTAGAAGCCCTGGTCCGGCTGTTCAGCCAGACCATTCCCGCCGAACTGACTGTTTTTGTCCTCTCCCTGATGCCCGTCATTGAGCTGCGGGGGGGCATTTTGGCCGCCAAACTCCTGGACCTGCAAATGCTGCCGGCCTTTTTCATCTGCCTGGTGGGCACCCTGCTGCCCACCCCCTTTATCCTGCTGTTTATCAACAAAATCTTTGACTGGATGCGCAATACCCGCTTTGTAAAGCTGGTGAACCGCATGGAGGAAAAGGGCCGCAGTAAATTTGAGAAAATCAACCGGTATAAGACCATTGGCCTGATGATCTTTGTGGCCATTCCCCTGCCCGGTACCGGGGCCTGGACCGGCTCGCTGGCGGCGGCCCTGATGAAGATGGACTTTAAACACGCCATGCTCTCGGTGGCCCTGGGCACGCTTATTGCGGACGTTATTATGTGCGCGCTGTCCTATGGGCTGCTGGGGCTTGTGCTCTAATGCGCAGGTGCAAGGTGGCGGTGGTGGGCGCCGGGGCCTCGGGGCTGATGGCGGCCCTGCACGCGGCCGCCGCGTTGAAAAAGCCCGGGGCCGTACTGCTGCTGGAGGGCAACCCCAAGCCCGGCAAAAAGCTGCTGGCTACAGGCAACGGTCGCTGCAACCTGACCAACCTGGATATTTCTCCTGAGCACTATCACGGAGACCCTATTCCCCAGGGGCTGTGGCGGCGGTTTTCTGGAGAGACTATTTTGGCCCAGTTCCGCCAGCTGGGCCTTTTGACCCGCCAGGGTACAGAGGGCCGGATGTATCCCAACAGCCTGCAAGCCGCCTCGGTGGTTCACGCGCTGTGGGGGGCCTGTGCCCAGGCGGGGGTAGAGGCCCTCTGCGGCTGTTTGGTAGAGGGCCTGGCCCCGGTGCGGGGCGGCTACCTTTTAACAGGACCCGGAGGGCAAGAGGTGTTTGCCCAGCGGGTGGTGCTTAGCTGCGGGGGAAAGGCCAGCCCCAGGCTCTCCACAGGAGAGGGCTACCGGCTGGCCCAGGGGCTTGGCCATACGCCAACAGGGCTTGTGCCCTCTTTGGTGGGCCTGCGGGTGGGGGAAAAGCTGCCCCGGGCCCTAAAGGGCCTTCGGTGCAAGGCCAGGGCCGCGCTGACCCAAAATGGCCGGGAGCTGTATGGAGAGAGCGGCGAGGTGATCTTTGGCACAGAGACAGTTTCGGGCATCTGCGTCATGAACCTCACCGCCCGGCTGCGGGGGCTAAGCCAAAAGGGGCTGGCCCTTTCTTTGGATTTGCTGGAGGACATGGGGGCGGAGGAGCTTTTGGCCTACCTGGAAAAGCAGAAAAGCCTTTGGCCACAGCGCCCCGCCGGGGAACTTTTGGCCGGAGCCCTGCCCCTTCGGCTGGGCTGGGAGCTGGTGAAAGCCGCTGGCATGGACCCGGACCGGGCCCTTTCGGCTGTAACAGAGAAAGAGCTGGCCCAGGCGGCGGGCAAAGTAAAGGGCTTCCGGCTGGAAATTTTGGGCCCAGAGGGCTGGGAAAATGCCCAGGCCACGGCTGGGGGCGTGCCTCTTTGCCAGGTGGACCTGGATACCATGGAGTCCAAGCTGGCGCCAGGGGTCTACCTAACCGGCGAGCTGCTGGACGTAGACGGGGACTGCGGCGGCTATAACCTGCACTGGGCCTGGACCACGGGCATTTTGGCGGGACAAGCGGCCGGCAGCCCACAATGTTGGCGGGGCGCGTCCCTAGAGTCTGTTTGAAAACTGGAGAAATCCTGGATTTTTGGCCAGGAGCCAGGGGATTCCGGGAAAGCCCCCCAAGAAAGGCTTGCCGCCTTTTGAGGATTTTTGACGCCGAAACCACCGTTTCTGGTCAAAGCAGCCCTAAAGGCCGGGGCAAAACTATAGAGAAAGCGCGGGAAAAGGACATGTTGAGGATAAGCGGGCTGCGGCTGGGGCTGGACTTCACTGAAGCCGGGCTGCGCCAAGCGGCCGCCAAAAAGCTGCGGGTGCCAGCGGGGGCCATAGGCCAGGTTAAGCTGGTGAAAAAGTCTGTGGACGCCAGGAAGAAAGACCAGGTGCATTTTGTCTGCGCCGTGGAGGTCCAGGTGGAGGGAGAGGCCCGGCTGCTGGCAAAAAGGAAAGACCCTGGGGTGCGGCTTGCGAAGCCCTATTGCTACCAGATGCCAGAGGGCCCCGGCCCGGACCAGCCCCCAGTGGTGGTGGGGTTTGGTCCGGCGGGGATGTTTGCCGGGTTGATTCTGGCCCAGTGCGGCCAGCGGCCCATCATCTTGGAGCGGGGCCTGCCCGTGGAAGAGCGGGAGCGGGTGGTACGGGCATTTTGGCAGAACCGCCTTTTGGACCCAGAGTGCAACGTGCAGTTTGGCGAAGGAGGGGCGGGGGCTTTTTCCGACGGCAAGCTGACCACCGGTACCGGAGACGGCCGCATTCGTAAAGTGCTGGAGGAGTTGGCCAGGGCCGGCGCGCCGGAGGAGGTTCTTACAGACGCCAAGCCCCACATTGGCACAGACCGCCTGCCCGGGGTGGTACAGAAGATTCGGGAGCAGATCCTTGCCCTGGGGGGCCAGGTGCGGTTTTCCACCCGGCTGGTGGGCCTGCTAAGCCAAAACGGCCGGCTTCAGGGCCTGCGGGTGCGGGGCCCAGAGGGAGAGGCGGTAATTCCCTGCGGCGCGGCCATTCTGGCGGTGGGCCACAGTGCCCGGGACGTGTTCGCGCTGCTGGAGCGCAAGGGCCTGCCCCTGGAGGCTAAGGCTTTTTCGGTGGGAGTGCGCATAGAGCACCCGGCAGAGCTGATTGACAAAGCCCAGTACAGGAGCTTTGCGGGGCACCCGGGCCTGGGCGCGGCGGACTATAAACTGAACTGCCGCCTGCCTGGGGGCCGGGGGGTGTATACCTTCTGCATGTGTCCGGGGGGGACCGTGACCGGTGCGGCCTCGGAGCTGGGGGGCGTGGTGACCAATGGCATGAGCCCCTGGGCCCGGGACGGGGCCAATAGCAACGCGGCCCTGCTGGTGGGCGTGGAGCCAGAGGACTTTGGCGGGGCGGGCCCCTTGGCAGGGGTGGCCTTTCAGCAAAAGATAGAGCGGGCGGCCTGGCGGCTGGGGGGCGGGGATTACTCGGCCCCGGCCCAGCGGGTGGAGGATTTTCTAAAGGGCCGCCCTACCCTCCATTTTGGGGCGGTACGGCCCACATACCTGCCAGGAGTGGCAGCGGGGGACGTGGCGGAATGCCTGCCGGACTTTGTCAGTGGAGCGCTGCGGCAGGCGCTGCCTCTTTTGGGAAAGCAGCTGGCGGGGTTTGACCATCCGGACGGGGTGCTGACAGCCCCGGAAACCAGAAGCTCGTCGCCTGTGCGGGTGCTGCGGGGAGAGGACTGCCAGAGCCTGGGGCTGCGGGGCCTGTTTCCCTGTGGCGAGGGCGCGGGCTACGCTGGGGGCATTGTCTCGGCAGCGGTGGACGGCATCCGCTGTGCGGAAGCTGTGGTACAAGGCGGCAAATTTTTATAAAAGAGAGCCCTCTCCACAGTGGAGGGGCTCTTTTTATCTCTTTTTAAAGGGATACCGCGCAATTCCAAAGTGCCGTATTGTTCTCGTCAGATCGTATAGATTAAGCGCCGGCAGTCTAGGAACTGACCAGCGTAAGCCTGGGCTATACGCCGAAAAAGATGTAAATAAGACGGCGCTTAAGGCCTTAGCCAGGAATTCTGCGGTATTGCCGTAAGCTTTTAGCCCAAAGGCCCCGGCCCCATCAGCGGGTGGCCGGCAGGGGGGAACTCTATTTTCCCGCGGCCTGGGACACCACGCGGCCCATCTGGGCCCGGTGCTCTTCCATCTGCTTCACCAGGTGGAACTGGTTCCGGCAGCGGTCCAGGTTGTGGCCAGGGCGTGCGGTACGAAAATACACGTCGCCGTTCAGGTAGTCCGCTAAAAAGCGAATGCCCACCTCATAGGTCATGGCCCAGGCCCCGTCGGGCAGGGTCTCCAGCTCGGCGGGGGTTAGGGCAGCCCCGGCGGAGGACAAAAAGCCCTGGGTGTAGGCCTCAAAAAGCCCCAGGTCAAAGCAAGCCTTGTCAAGATTGGTCTCGTCCTCGGCAGCGGTGGAGGCTCCGGCCCGAATGGAATCTCCAAAGTCAAAGGCCGTCAGGCCCGGCATTACAGTGTCCAGGTCAATGACGCACACCGCCTTGCGGGTGGCCGCGTCAAAGAGGATATTGCTCATTTTTGTGTCGTTGTGGGTCACCCGCAGGGGCAGCTGGCCCTGCTCCAGCATTCCCGTTAGCAGGCCGGCCCGCTCTGCCCGGGACAGGGCAAAGTCCATCTCTGCCGAAACCTCCTTTAGGCGGCCCTTAGGGTCCCTGGCAGCGGCGTCCCGCAGCTGCTGGACCCGGGCGGGCGTGTTGTGAAAGTCTTTGATAATTTCGTGAAGAGTGGCGGCGGGATAGCCGCTTAGCATGGCCTGAAACGCCCCAAAGGCCCGGCCCGCCTCCCGCAGCATATCCGGGCTGTCGGGGGTCTCGAAAGACAGGGTTCCGGCAATATGCCGGGTGCAGCGCCAATGGTTGCCATTGGCGTCCACAAAAATGGGCGCTCCCTGGACAGTGGGGGCGATTTGAAGGACCTCGCGGTCCGGGTCGCCGCCTTTTGCCAAAACCTGTTGTCCCAGGTAGCGGGTGACGCCCACCATGTTTTCCATAATATGGTCAGGGCGGGGGAACACAAAGCGGTTGATCCGCTGGATGATGTATTTTCCGGCCGCCAGGTAGGTATCGTTGATATGGCCGCCGTGGACAACCTCTAGGCAAGCGGCGGGGTCCAGGCCAAAAGCAGCCAGAACCGGGGGAGTAAGAGCAGTGTTGCTCATAGAAAAAGCGCTCCTTTTTGATAAAGTTAGTAAAAATCTCTATGGACTCAATACCGTAGATTGGTACGCAGAATCACCTCGTCCTGGGCTCCGGCCACCGTTAAGCTGCCGCTGTGGGCCAGGGCGATTTCCGCCGAGTTTTCCAGCCCCCGCAGTTCGGTGCCTTTCTCCGGGGCGTCGTCAAACACCCAGGCCAAAAGCTCCGCGAAGCTTTTTCCCCGGGGGGAAAACCGGGTTTTTTCTGGCAGAACGCCGCTGTACACAGCCTCCAGCCGCAGGGCGTCCTCTCCGGGAATCACGGTAAACCGCAGGCGCCGCCGTCCCTCAAAGGCGGCCGCGTCCAGGCAGGCCCGGGTAAGCATCTCGTTTACCACAATGCACAGCTCGGCGGTGGTAAAGGGCACGTCGCCCATAGCGGCGCTGCACTGGAAATCAATGTCGTTTTGGGCCGCGAAGGCCGCTTTTGTGGCAATGACCGCGTTGAGATAGTGGTTCTCGTGGTAGCGCTCCAGAATAGGATTCCCAGCGGCGTTGCGTTTTGTCATATTTATGTACACAGGGATACGTTCCTGCTGGCCCTCGCGCATCAGCTGCACCACGGTGTCCAGGGCGTACTCGCCGGTTTTCTGGGCGGCGCGTACCTCACGAATAGCGGCCAACATGTCCATGTAGTCGCCAGACTCCATTTCCATCATGTGGCGGCGGGCCTCCTGCTTGGCGTTTTCAGCCTGGCAGCGCCCGGCCTGGTATACGCTGCGCAGGGCGAAAAGCATCAGGGCATACACGGTCACAGCCACCAGCAGCCGCCCGGCAGGGGTGCGCACCCGCAAAACCAGGTCCAGCTTGCCCAAACACAGCAGGTACTGGAATACAGCGGCCAGTATCATGCCCACCATAAAGAAAGAGGGGCCCCGGTCCGCAAAGCGCTGTAGAGGCCGGTAAAGGCACAGGCCAAACAGCAGGTATAGAAGAAACGTGGCTATCACAGAGATAATGCCCCCTGGCGCGCCCGCTACGGAAAAGGGCATAACCCCCAGAAGAAGGGGCAGGAACAGCAGAAGAAAGGCAAAGTTTGCCATACAGAGCATGGCCAAAAAGAGTTTTTGCAGCAGATTATTGGTCTGTATGAAAAAGGAGGCCCCAAAGAACAGCGCGGCCCCTGCCGCGCAGGGGAGCTGTTGGCTTAGCACAGGGCCCCGCACCAGTCCTTTCAGCAAAACAGAGGCCAGGATGGAAAGGATATATACCCCGGCGGTGACCCCGACGGTGGCCCAAATGCGGTAGCGGTCCTGAAACAGGGTGATAAATAGCCCTGCCATACACAGAAAGATGACCGGGAAATAAACCATTGCAATACTCCTTATAGGTATAGTAACGCGACAGGCGGCTGTACCGCCCGTTCAAAAGAGCGTTTGCCTCTTTGCGCTAACGATACGAAAATAGGCTGCGGACAAAGGTCCACAGCCTATTGTAGCATATTTTCCTATATAATACCAGACCTAAATGAAAAACAAACAAGAAAGAAATAGGAATTATCGAAATTTTGGTTTTGGGCAGTACAGCTCAAAGATAACCGCGTCATGTTCCGCCTCTTTTTTTGCCCCATCCCCGGATGGCCCCCATGGCGCCCACCCAGCGGGTGGTCCAGGGTTTTGGGTCTGGGCCATAGGCCACAAACTGGGGGCGGTTATAGGGGTTGGTCAGCAGGTTGCCCCGGGTGATTTCCTGCCAGGTGGGGCGCTGCCACAGGGGCTTGGGCGGGTTGGTCAGCTGGCCCCGCAGCACCCCAGGGGCGTTTTTCTTAAACCACCGGCCAATTTGGGGGTCGAAGCTCTCAATACAATAGGGCCCGGCGTAGTCTTTTAAAATGGCCCAGCCCTTTTGGCACAGCTCCTGGTTGTGGGAGCCGGCCTTCAGCTCCACAATCAGGGGGACCCGGCCGTTTACCACTTGAAGGACCTCTTGAAACAAGGGGATGCCCTCGCCGGTGCCCCACAGCTTCATATCCCCCAGTTCGGCCAGGGAAAAGCTGTCCCCACCCTGCCGTAGGCCCCGCACACCCGGTCTAGGGTATCGTCGTGAAATACCACCACCTGGCCGTCTTTAGAGAGCTGTATGTCCAGTTCAATGCCGTATCCCGCCTCCACGGCCCGGCGGAAGGCGGGCAGGCTGTTTTCAGGAATGGAGTGGTCCGCTGTATGCAGGCCCCGGTGGGCAAAGTTTCTGCCTTCCAGAATCTTCCTCTGCTCTGGCGTATACTGTCCCGGGTGGAGAATCCACCTCCTTATAAGCAGGAAAAGGGCCAATACGCCCAATAGGATCATAGATGGAATCATAATAGACCTCCTGGTTTACATAGGTTCTGTTTGGGGCTGGCTGTGGTAAAAGGCGGTCAGCTGGTCTTTCATCACGCCGCTAAGCAGCCCGGCGGCAATTTCCGCCACGGTCCAGCCGCTTTCAATGGCCCAGGGGCCCCAGCCCACGTCGTTGGGCAGGCCAAACACCTGGCCCATTTCCACGTCATAGCCCCTGGCCCAGGCTCCGTTTAGAATGGGATTAGGGCTGTGCAGCTGGGCGGCTGCCAGGAACTTTGCGTGGCTTAAGAATAGCTGGTAAAACAGGGGGTCCCTGGTCACGAAATAGGCCTGCATCAAGCCCAAAGGCACCCAGTTATTGCTGTAAAGCAGGTCTGCCACCGGGTCGCCGTTTTGGGCTAGCAGAGAGCACTCGCCGCCCTCTGTTTTGCTGCACGCGGCCGAGTAGTCGCTGTCCCATTCCAAATACGCGCCGCTGGGATGGCGGAAAGCCTCCATATCCTGTACCAGCCGGTAGAGCATGGCCCGGTCTTGCTCTTTGCCAGTGGCAAAATACAGCCAGGAGACGGGCAGCAGCAGGCGGCAGGCCTCTTCGGTTTCGCTCTGTTCCCGGATGGTCTTGGGGTAAGCCCGCAGCAGGGCGCGCATGCCGGTTTCGCCCACTTGAACGCAGCGGGCGTCCCCCTCCATTTTCCCGTAAAGAAGCAGGCAGAGCCGCTTCTCCCACGCAGTCGGTACGTACCGTGGGGGCGGCTTTTTGGGTCCCGTCCGGATACACCTCTGTGCCAAAGCCTTCGCGGACCCCGGCGGCGCCGTCGTCCAGCAGGGTGTCGGAGGCGGCAAACCATTGTATGGCGGCCTGTGCGCAGTCCTTTAGGTCCAGGGGCTGGCCGGTGACGTAGGCGGAGGAAAAATGCAGATCCCCCAAGGAGACGCCGCAGAGCCACTCCAGCAGAGATTGCACCAGGGTTTGCCAGGGGACCTTTGGGGCAAACCGGGCCCGGACAAAGTTGCATAGCCGGAAGGAGCACACCGCCACCCCGGGGCGTTCCAGCCAAAGCCCGTATTGGGAAAAATCTTCCTGGTCCTTTTGAGAAAGAACCTCCCGGGCGTGCTGGGTAAGCCCCTGCTTGTACATCAGGATGGGCTTTGCCAGGTGATTGTGGTAGTAGGGGGCGGCGTGCTGGTTGCACTGGTCGTCTAAAAGGGTCCCCTCCGGGATGTGGGCAAAGGCCTCGTCCGTGCAGGAGAGCCGCAGGTAGCGGGTGGATGCTGGGGGACGGCAGTAGTTTTGGTCAAAGCTAAGGGCATACTCCCAAAACACCCGCTTGCCGGTTTGGGAAAAGGCCTCTACCGCGCTGCGGGATGGCGCGGGCAAAACCAAGGGGTCTGGGTCTGTGCCGCCGAGAACGCAGGCACAGTCAAAGCCCTGTAGGCTCTGGGGCGTGACGCATAGGGGAGAGAGAACCGAGACAGAAAGCCCCGGGCAGCCCCGCAGCAGGGCCAGCAGGTCGCTTTCTTTTCGGGTAAGGACGGCAACAGAGATGGGCATAGGTCATGCTTCCTTTCCGGAAATAAAAATAAGATAAATGGCTTTGGGCGGGAGGAGCGTTTATCTCATCATTATAGAAAGGACAGGGGAAAATGCAAGGGAATAGAAAAATGGTTCATTAATAAAATAATGGGGAAAGGGGCGGCGGAAAATATGGAAAAAGGCGGGGG